>CALICR010000153.1 GCA_938049125.1 uncultured Clostridia bacterium | reverse complement strand
GAGACGTTCCCCTCCTCCCGGCTCAAGCGCCTGCTGGCGCTGCCCTTCCGCATCTGGAGCGGTCTGCGGGACCGGAATCTCGGCGGGGCCGACTTCGTGACCGCCGAGTGCGGCTACTTTCTCCGGCGGCTGGGCCGCACCGGGGACCGGGCCCGCGCCGTCTATTTCGCACTGCCGCCCTATGAAGGGCCGGAGCCGGAGGCGGCTCCCCTGCCCCGGGACCGGGCCGTCCTCGGCTACCTCGGGGCCATCAATCACCTCATCGACATCCCGCGCATCACCGCGCTGATCCGCGCCCTCTCCGCGCGCCTGCCCGTGACGCTCCACGTCATCGGCGAGGGCGAGAGCCGCCCGGCCTTCTGCGAGGCCGCCCGGGACGCCGGGGCCGAGGTCGTGTTCCACGGCAAGGTCTACGCTGAGACAGAGAAGCATGCCGTCCTCGCGCAATGCCACTTCGGTCTCAATATCATGAAGGACTCCGTCTGCGTCGGGCTGACCATGAAGTCTGTGGACTATCTGCGCCACGGGCTGCCGCTGCTCAGCTCCATCGGCGGGGACACGGCGGAACTGCTCGCCGCCGAGGGCTTCGGCCTCCCGCTCCGCAGGCCGGAGGAGACCGCCGCCGAGGCCGCGCGCTATATCCAAAGCGGCACGGAGCCGCTGCGCCGCGCCGCCCTGGACGCCTTCGCCGCCCATTTTTCTTCAAGCCAGGCCGAGGCCGCCTGCACCGAGGTGCTGGCCGCCCTGCTGCGCCCGGCGGAGGAGGCCTGAATGGAACCTGTCCGCATTCTCCTCGCCAGCTATGAGGGCGCGGCCTATCTCCGGCCCCAGCTCGATTCCCTGCTGGCCCAGACGCTGCCGGGCCTTGAGATCGTCGTCTCCGACGACGGCTCCACGGACGGCTCCGCCGAAATTTTGGCAGAATACGCTGCGGCCCATCCCGGCCGCATCGTCCATTACCGCTCGGGCCGGCGCTTCGGCAATTCTCAGGGCCACTTTCTCCACCTGCTGCGCCGCTTCGGCGACGCGCCGTACCTGCTCTTCTGCGACCAGGACGACGTCTGGCATCCGGACAAGGCCGAGAAGACCGTCGCCGCCCTCCGGCGGCTCTGTCCGGACCCCGCCGTCCCCGCCCTCGTCCACACGGACCTCCGGGTCGTGGACCGGGACCTCCGGGAGCTGAGCCCCTCGTTCCTGCGCTTCTCCGCCCTGGACGGCAGCGCGCTCCGGCTGAATCAGCTGCTGGTGCAGAACGTCGTCACCGGCTGTACCGTGGCCCTGAACCGTTCGCTCGCGGACCTCTTTTGTTCCGCGGAGGACCCTGGCACCGTGCTGATGCACGACTGGTATCTCGCCCTGCTGGCCGCGGCCTGCGGGAAGATCGGGTTTCTTCCGGAGGCCACCATCGACTATCGCCAGCACGGCCGCAACGCCGTCGGTGCAAAGAACGCCCGCAGCCCCACCTACCTGCTGCACCGCCTCCGCGAGAACGACATCCGCGCCGCCTTCCTCCACACCGCGGCCCAGGCCGCGTCCCTGGCGGAGCGCTACGGGGCAGCCATGCCCCCGGAGGCGCTGGAGCTCTGCCGCGCCTTCGCGGCGCTGCCGGACCGGTCCAAGGCAGCCCGGCTCCGCACCTGCCGCCGCTGCGGCTTCTATAAGCAGGGCTTCGCCCGCCGCCTGGGCCAGGTCCTCTTCTGGTAACGCACACGCGCCCGGCCCCCGGGCCGGGACCCAAAGAGACATTTACCACAGAGAAATAACAGAGAAAAGGAGTATGACAAATGAAAGGAATCGTACTGGCCGGAGGCTCCGGCACGCGGCTCTATCCCCTGACCATGGTCACCTCCAAGCAGCTGCTCCCCGTCTATGACAAGCCGATGGTCTACTATCCCCTGTCCACGCTGATGATGGCGGGCATCCGGGATATCCTCATCATCTCCACGCCCACGGACCTGCCGAACTTCGAGCGCCTGCTCGGCGACGGCAGCCAGTTCGGCATCCGCCTCAGCTACAAGGTCCAGCCCTCGCCGGACGGTCTGGCCCAGGCCTTCCTGCTGGGCGAGGAGTTCATCGGCGACGACTGCTGCGCCATGGTCCTCGGCGACAACATCTTCTACGGCAGCGGCTTCACCCGCCTGCTGACCGAGGCCGTCCGCAACGCCGAGGAGCGCGGCCGCGCCAGCATCTTCGGCTACTATGTCAACGACCCCGAGCGGTTCGGCATCGTGGAATTCGATGCGAACGGCAAGGTCATCTCCGTCGAGGAAAAGCCGAAGCACCCGAAGTCCAACTACTGCATCACGGGCCTCTATTTCTACGACAAGCGCGTCGTGGAGATGGCGAAGCGCGTGAAGCCCAGCGCCCGCGGGGAGCTGGAGATCACGGACCTCAACCGCTTCTACCTCGAGGACGGCACCCTGGACGTGCAGCTCCTGGGCCGCGGCTACGCCTGGCTCGACACCGGCACCATGGATTCCCTGGTGGACGCCTCGGACTTCGTCCGCATGGTCGAGAACCGACAGGGCATCCAGATTGCCGCCCTGGAGGAGATCGCCTACCAGAAGCAGTGGATTGACCGCGAGACCCTCCTCTCCTCCGCCGAGAAATACGGCAAATCCCCCTACGGCCAGCACCTCCGGAGCGTCGCCGAGGGCAAGATCCTCTATTAAAGAAGGGAGTCATTCCATGCGTATCATTGACGCCGCCATTCCGGGTGTAAAGATCATCGAACCGGATGTCTTCGGCGACTACCGGGGCTACTTTATGGAAACCTGGTCCGAGCCGAAATATGCGGCCCTGAGCTTCGTCCCCTGTCAGGACAACGAGAGCTTCACCGCCAAAAAGGGCACGCTCCGCGGGCTGCATTTTCAAATGGACCCGATGTCGCAGGCAAAGATCGTCCGTGTCATCAGCGGAGCGGTCATGGACGTGGCCGTGGACCTGCGCCGCGGCTCGCCGACCTACCTCAAATGGGTCACCGCCGAGCTGTCCGGTGAGAATCACCGCCAGTTCTACATTCCGCAGGGCTTTGCCCACGGCTTCCTGACGCTGACGGACAACGTGACGTTCTGCTACAAGGTGGACAACCTCTATTCCAAGGAGTGTGACCGCTCCATTCGCTTCGACGATCCGGAGATCGGCGTTAAGTGGAACATCTCGGACCCCATTCTTTCCGAAAAGGATCTGCGCGCGCCCCTGCTGCGGGACAGTGACTGTAATTTTGTCTACAAGAGATAAGGAGGGCAATCTATGACCATTATCGTGACCGGCGGCGCCGGCTTTATCGGCAGCAATTTCATCTTCTTCCAGCTCAAAAATCACCCGGACGACCGCATCATCTGCCTTGACAAGCTGACCTATGCGGGCAACCTCGCCACGCTGGAGCCTGTGATGCAGAATCCGAACTTCCGCTTCGTCAAGGGCGACGTCGCAGACCGCGCCCTTGTGAACCGGCTGTTTGAGGAGGAGCACCCCGACATCGTCGTCAACTTCGCGGCGGAGAGCCATGTGGACCGCTCCATTGAGGACCCCGGCATCTTCCTCCAGACCAACATTCTCGGCACCGGCGTGCTGCTGGACGCCTGCCGCAAGTACGGCATCACCCGCTACCATCAGGTCTCCACCGACGAGGTCTACGGTGATCTGCCGCTGGACCGCCCCGACCTGTTCTTCACCGAGGAGACGCCCATCCACACCTCCTCCCCCTACTCCGCCTCCAAGGCGTCCGCGGATCTGCTGGTGCTCGCCTACCACCGCACCTTCAAGCTGCCGGTGTCCATCACCCGCTGCTCCAACAACTACGGCCCCTACCACTTCCCCGAAAAGCTGATCCCGCTGATGATCTCCCGCGCACTCGCCGACGAGAGCCTTCCCGTCTACGGCACCGGCGAGAACGTCCGCGACTGGCTCTACGTCGAGGATCACTGCTCCGCCATCGATCTGGTCATGCGCAAGGGCCGCGTCGGCGAGGTCTACAACGTCGGCGGTCACAACGAGCGCACGAACCTTGAGGTCGTCAAGACCATCCTGCGCGAGCTGGGCAAGCCGGAAAGCCTCATCCACTACGTCACCGACCGTCCCGGTCACGACATGCGCTACGCCATCGATCCCACCAAAATTCACCGTGAGCTCGGCTGGCTCCCGGCAACGAAGTTCGACGACGGCATCAAGAAGACCATCCGGTGGTATCTCGACAACAAGCCGTGGTGGCAGAACATCCTCGCGGGCGACTATCAGAATTATTACGAGCGGATGTACAAGGACCGCCAGTAAGACCACAAGCCACGTTTTCCCCGCCCCGGCTCCATTCGCCGGGGCGGGTGCCGTTTTTCAAAATGCTACAGGAATCCGCCGGATTTCTGGATTGGCATTCGAAAAAAGCTGTGCTATACTTGGGACATTGAGAGGTGAAGGAATTTGGAACCCATTTATGTCACCGGACACCGCAACCCGGACACCGACTCCATCGTTTCCGCCATGGCCTACGCCGCGCTGCGCAACGCCCTGGGCGACCGGGAATTCGTCCCCGCCCGCCTCGGCCACCTCAGCGACGAGACAAAGCTCGTGCTCGACCGCTTCGGCTTCGAGCCGCCGATGCTGCTCAACACCATGCGCACCCAGGTCCTCGACCTGAACTATGATACGCCCCCGGCCCTCAACGCCGCCGTCACCGTCAACCGTGCCTGGACCATCCTGCGCCAGGACGACCGCCACATCCAGTCCCTCCCCGTGGTGAACAACGACGGGACGCTCTACGGGATGCTCTCCTCGTCGGAGATTGCCGCCTACGACGTCATGTCCATCGAGCGGCCCTATGTGGAGGACGTGCCGCTCTTCAACCTGCTCAGCGTGCTGGAGGGCAAGATTCTCAACGAGGCCGGCCATCAGGTGGACAAGATCAGCGGCGAGGTCACCATCGCCCTGCCCCAGGCCCACCCGGAGCTCTGCTTCTCCCAGAAGAACACCGTTCTTCTTTGCGGCCAGCAGGACGACATGGTGGAGCGCGCCATCGAGCTGGGCGTCAGCTGCGTCGTGCTCTGCCAGGCAACGCTGGACCCGCGCTTCCGCGAAGCGCCCACCTCCACCTGCATCATCTCCACCCCCTTCGACGCCTATAAGGCCGCGCGCCTCATCTACCAGGCCGTGTCCATCTCCCACGTCTGCCGGACCCAGGACCTTCTCTCCTTCCACCTCACGGACTTCGTGGACGACGTCCAGGAGGTGGTCATCAAGACCCGCTACCGCAGCTACCCCATCCTGGACGAGAACGAGAAGGTCGTCGGCACCCTCTCCCGGTACCACCTGATCCGGCCGCGCCGGAAGCGCGTCGTGCTGGTGGACCACAATGAGATCTCCCAGTCCGTGCCCGGCCTGGAGCAGGCGGAGATCCTCGAGATTATCGACCACCACCGCCTCGCGGACATCCAGACCACCGGCCCCATCTACTTCCGCAACGAACCCGTGGGCAGCACCGCCACCATCGTGGCCTCCATGTACCAGGAAAAGGGCCTGATGCCGGAGCCGAACCTGGCGGGACTCATCGCCGCCGCCATCGTGGCCGATACGGTCATGTTCAAGTCCCCCACCTGCACGGAGCGGGACCGCCGCATGGCCGCCCGCATGGCCCGCATCTCCGGCGTCTCGCTGGACGAGCTGGGCCAGTCCATCTTCGCCGCGTCCAGCACCCTGGACAAGCCTGTGGAGGACCTGTTCTTCTCGGACTTCAAGGACTTCCACATCGCCAGGCACCACTTCGGCGTGGCTCAGATCACCTGCATCGACTCCGCCCGGATGCTGGAGCGGAAGCAGGAGTTCCTGGACCTTATGCGCAAAACCATGGCCGAGCGGCATTACAGCATGATGCTCCTGATGCTGACGGACGTACTTCTGGTGGGCACCCAGCTCATCTACCTCGGCGACACCGACACCATCACCCAGGCCTTCGGCGTCGAGCTGAAGGATGATACCTGCTTTCTCCCGAAGGTCGTCTCCCGAAAAAAACAGATCATTCCTGCCCTCTCCGCCCTTTGGGGCTGAGCGCCTGTACCCGGTGCGCAGACAGACGTCTGCGCACCGGTTTTGCTCCGCCGGTCCCGTCCGACTCCGACATTTTTCTTTTGAATGCGCCGCCGTTTCCCGCTTTTTCGTTGCAATTCTCCCGGAGCTGTGGTATACTGAGAAAGTTATGGGACCTGACATTTTTCCTGCCGCCGGACTGCGTTCCGCGGCAGGCAAAGGAGCGTTTTTTCATGAAAGTGTTTGTCACCGGCGTCGGCGGCCAGCTGGGCCACGACGTCATGAACGAGCTGATCCGCCGCGGTCACGCCGCCGTCGGCAGCGACATTGCCCCGGTTTACAGCGGTATTGCAGACGGCTCCGCCGTCACGGCTGCGCCCTATGTCCCCCTGGACATCACGGACGCCGCCGCCGTGGAGGCTGTGCTCACCGCCGAGCGGCCCGATGCCGTGGTGCACTGCGCCGCCTGGACCGCCGTGGACCTGGCCGAGGACGATGACAAGGCCGAAAAGGTCAGTGCCATCAACGCGGGCGGCACCGCCCACATCGCCCAGGCCTGCAAGGCCCTGGACGCCAAGATGGTCTACATCAGCACGGACTACGTCTTCAACGGCCTCGGCACCGAGCCCTGGGACCCGGACTGCAAGGACTACCGGCCCCTCAACGTCTACGGCAAGTCGAAGCTGGAGGGCGAGCTGGCCGTCAGCTCCACACTCGACAAGTACTTCATCGTCCGCATTGCCTGGGTCTTCGGCGTCAACGGCAAGAACTTCATCAAGACCATGCTGAAGCTCGCCGAGACCCACGACACGCTCCGCGTCGTCTGCGACCAGATCGGCACGCCGACCTACACCTTCGACCTCGCCCGCCTGCTCGTTGACATGGTCGAGAGCGACAAATACGGCTACTACCACGCCACCAACGAGGGCGGCTACATCTCCTGGTACGACTTCACCTGCGAAATCTTCCGTCAGGCAGGTGTCAGCAACGTGAAGGTCCTCCCTGTCACCACGGCGGAATACGGCCTCTCCAAGGCCGCGCGGCCCTTCAACAGCCGCCTCGACAAGTCCAAGCTGCGGAAAAGCGGCTTTGAGCCGCTGCCCGATTGGAAGGACGCCCTGCACCGCTTCCTTGTGGAATACCGGGCGCTGGAAAGCCACGTCTAAGAGAGGGAACGCCAATGGAGTCAATCAACCGGGTGCAGGCCCATCCGGACGTGCCGGACGCCCTGCGCCGCCGGAACTGCTATGCCCTGCTGTTCAGTGCCTTCAGCACCGCCCTGCTGCTCGCTTTTACGATCCTTTACGGGACCGTCTGGGAAATCAACGATGATCCGGCCATTGCCTGGCTGCTCTCCCGGTCCGGCAACAGCTATTCGCCTTTCATCGGCAAGCTGTGCAGTCTTCTGGTCCACGCGCTCTACATGGCCCGGCCCAGTGTCAACTGGTGGCTCATCTCCAACTATTTCGCCATCTTTGCGGGCTTTGCCGCGATCCTCTATGTTGTCTACCGGCGCTATCCGGTCCCACTGTGCATTGCCCTGACCGTCGTCCTCTATGCTTTGCTCTGGCGTGCGGGGCTGAGCCTCATCAACTTCACGCGCTCCGCGGCCATTGCCGCCATCGGCGGCTGCGTGCTCATCGCCGATGCCGTCTTCCCCCTGTCCGGTCAGAAAACCGGGGCCGGGAAGTACATCCTCGGCGCGCTGCTGCTCCTGCTGGGACAGCAGATCCGAAGCAGCAGCGTCCTCATCGCCCTCGCCATGCTGGCCTCCTTCTCGCTGGCGGAGCTGATCCTCGGCCGTTTTTCCTTCCGCCGGGACGTGTTCCGGACCTGGCTCCCGAAAATTCTCCTGCTCTTCGGCGCCGTGGCGCTCTTCTTCGCCGGTGTCTTTGCCAACCGGCTCCTTCTGACGGACGAAGAGCGGAGCTATATCAGCTACAATTCGCTCCGCTCCGACATTGAGGACTATTCAGACCGCTATAAAAACTACACGCTGACTGACGAGAATCTCCCATGGCCCGACCTCATCATGTTCCTGTCTTGGTTCTCTGAGGATACGGAGGTCTTCAATGAGGACGTTCTTCAGGCTACCATAGACGGTGGCAGTGACATCGAATCCTCCGATGTGCTGCGTCAATATTTTGCGCTTTTCACCGGTCATCTTCTTTATTTCGCTCTGATTTTCCTCTGCGGTGTGCTGTTCCTTCTCTCCGGCCTGCGCCGGGACTCCCCGCTCCGGCGTTTTCTGGCGGCAATCTCTCCCGTATTTGTAAGCGCGGTGCTGCTGCTCTATCTGCTCCGGCAGGGGCGGCTGGTCAACCGGGTCATCGATCCGGTCTTCTTCAGCATCATCCTCTGCTACCTTCTGCTGCTGGGCTGGCACTGGACGCCTCACCGCGTCACCGTCGACCCGCTCCGCCCCTCCCGCCGTGTGATCGTCTTCAGCGCTCTGGGCACGGCGCTGCTGGTCGCGGTCTCCTCGGTGCTGCCTGCCCCATCCCAGATCCGGCGCGGACGCCGTCCCTGGGACTGCAAAAGCGACCAGCCCGCCTCAAAGTTTCTCTATGACCACATCGACGCGGACGAGGAGAATCTCTATTTCATCCTGCCGATGAACGTCACCTGCTCCCTGCTGGAGCGGAACGGCACCTGGGGCACCCTCCCGGCGGGCTACTGCGACAATCTCTTCTACCTCGGCGGCTGGGACGCCCGGGTCCCCTGCAATGTCGCCCGCCTGGCCAAGTACGGCATTGAAAATCCCGCCCGTGCCCTCATCGATCTGCCAAACGTCTATACGCCGCACAATTCGGCCTTGCTCGACCATATGCGCCGCCATTATGACGCACGTATCACCGAGAGCTTCGTCAAGCGCGTCGTCGGCATGAGCTTTGTCCGCTACACGGCCCCCATTGAGGACAGCGCCATCACCGGCACACTGTCCGAGGCCTCCGCCCGGCTTGCCTTCACCTATGACGAGGATGACCCCAGCGGCTGGTATGTCCGGGGTGCCATTGAGAACCCCGAGGCCATCACCGGCCCTGTCTACTGCAACCTGACCGTCGGCGGCGTCCGGTACACCTACCGGCTCTGCCCCGACGAGACGGGCGCGTTCCGCTCCTATTTCTACGGCGTGCCGCAGGAATTCATCCCCGCTGAGGGCGGGATCACCGTATTCACCACCCTGGCCGACGGCAGCTATGCCGCCATCCCCTTTGAACTCAAATGAGAAAGGAAGGTTCCTCATGATCAGCTTTAACGTACCGCCCTATGTGGGCACGGAACTCAACTACGTCCGCCAGGCCGTCGAGGCGCATAAGATCTGCGGCGACGGGCAGTTTACCAAGCAGTGCAACGCCTGGATGGAGCAGCGCTTTGGCGCAAGAAAGGTGCTGCTGACCACCAGCGGCAGCACGGCCCTCGACATGGCCGCCCTGCTCTGCGGCCTCCAGCCCGGCGACGAGGTCATCCTCCCCAGCTACACCTTCTCCAGCACCGCCAACTCCTTCGTGCTGGCAGGCGCAAAGCTGGTGTTTGTGGATATCCGGCCCGACACCATGAACATCGACGAGACAAAGATCGAGGCCGCCATTACGGACAAGACCAAGGTCATCGTCCCCATGCACTACGCCGGCGTAGCCTGTGAGATGGATACCATCATGGACATCGCCCATCGCCACCACCTCAAGGTGGTCGAGGACGCCGCCCAGGGCGTCATGAGCACCTACAAGGGCAAGGCCCTCGGCACCATCGGTGACTTCGGCTGCTACTCCTTCCATGAGACGAAGAACTACTCCATGGGTGAGGGCGGCGCGCTGGTCATCAACAACCCCGCCTTTGAGGAGCAGGCCGAGATCCTGCGGGAGAAGGGCACGAACCGCGCCAAGTTCTTCCGCGGCCAGGTGGACAAGTACACCTGGGTCGATTTCGGCGACAGCTACCTGCCCAGCGAGCTGAACGCTGCCTATCTCTGGGGCGAGCTGCAGGTCGCGGACCAGATCAATGAGAACCGCCTGGCCTCCTGGAACGCCTACTATGAAGCCTTCCGCCCCCTGGCCGAGGCCGGGAGGGTGGAGCTGCCCGTCATCCCCGAGGGCTGCGTCCACAATGCCCATATGTTCTACCTCAAATGCCGCGACCTTGAGGAGCGCAGCGCCCTCATCCGGTACCTGAAGGACCGCGGCGTGCTGGCCGTCTTCCACTATATCCCGCTGCACAGTGCCCCGGCCGGCCTGAAATTCGGCCGCTTTGACGGCTCGGACGAATACACCACCAGGGAGAGCGAGCGCCTCGTGCGCCTGCCCATGTACTACGGCCTCACGGAGGCGGACCGGAAGACGGTCTGCGATGCGGTGTACGCCTTCTACGAGGGCCGGGCATGAGCAGCAACGCCCGCCGTCCGGGGAAGCGCCTTCTGCCCTACCTCGGGCTGCATCTCTCCATCCTGCTGTTCTCGGCCACCGGCATCTTCACGAAGCTGGCGTCCCGGCAGCCCTTTCTCTCCTGGAAGTTCATTCTGCTCTACGGCACGGCCATCTTCCTCATGTTCGTCTACGCCCTGCTGTGGCAGCAATTCCTGAAGATCATGCCCCTGAACACCGCCTACGCCAACAAGAGCGTTTCCACGGTGTGGACCATGCTCTTCGGCGTGGTCTTCTTCAAGGAGACCATCTCCTGGACCATGGTCCTCGGCGCCGCCGTCATCATTGCCGGCGTGTATCTGGTGGTGACGAGCGATGAATGAATTTCTGTTCCACGCCCTCGTGATGATCTTCGGCGTCACCATCGCCGGCGTCTCCCAGCTGCTGCTCAAGACCGCCGCCCAGAAGACCTACACCCACTGGATCCGTCAGTATCTGAACGTCCGGGTCATTCTCGGGTATGCCATCATGGTGGCCTCCACCCTCTGCACGGTGTATGCCTACCGCGTCATCCCGCTGTCCATGGCCCCGGCCTGCGACGCCTTCGGCCAGGTCGTGGTCGTGACGCTGAGCTGGCTGGTGCTCAAGGAAAAGCTGACGCGCCGGAAGCTGCTGGGCCTCGGCCTGATCCTCGTCGGGATCCTCATATTCTTTCTCTAAGGAGGCACCGGGTTTTCTATGAAGCTCTCTGTAATCGTGCCCTGCTATAACTCCATGCCCATCCTGCGGACCATGGTGGGCGAGACCATCTCCGTCCTCAGGACGCTGCCCGGCGTGGACGACTATGAGTTCGTCCTCGTCAACGACTGCTCCCCCCGGGCGGATACCATCGACTTCCTCAAGTCCATTGCCGACGAATTTCCCTGCGTCCGGGTCATCGACCTGGCCCGGAACACCGGCCAGGCCAACGCCCAGGTGGCTGCCCTGCACTTCGTCACCGGCGACGTCATCCTGAACATGGACGACGATATGCAGACCCACCCCAAGAACATCCCCCTGCTCTTCGCCAAGCTCATGGAGGGCTACGACCTCGTGCTCGGCAAGTACCCCCACAAGCGCCACTCCTTCTACCGCCGCCTGCTGACGAAGATGGACGACAAGTTCGAGACCGTCTTCCTCAAGAAGCCCAAGAACCTGAGCTTCACCAGCTTCTGGATGGTCCGGCGCTACATCACCGACGAGATCATCAAGTACGACGCGCCCTATTCCTTCATGGAGGGCCTGTTCCTGCGCTCCGCAGGCCGGATCGCCAACGTGGACGTGGAGCACTTCGAGCGCCAGGAGGGCAAGTCGGGCTACAACATTTGGAAGCTCATCAACCTCTGGTCCAACTTCACAGGCTTCACGATCATCCCCCTGCGCATCTCCGGCTTCGTGGGCCTCTTCGTGGCCGCCGCCGCCTTCATCTGGGCCATCGTGCTCTTCATTCAGCGCCTCGTCGGCGTCACCACCGTAAGCGGTTACACGTCGCTGATGTGCATCCTGCTGCTCTTCTTCGGCATGACGCTGGCCTGCATCGGCCTGCTGGGCGAATACGTGGGCCGCGTCTTCATGGCCGTGAACCGGACGCCGCAGTTCGTACTCAAAGAAATCTATGACGGAGGATCGAATCATGAAAACGAATAATCAGCACCGCCTCGTCATCCTCGGCTCCCTCAAGGAGTTCGTGGAGCTGACGGAGCTTGCCAAGTCCCGGGGCATCTACACCATCGTCTGCGACGGCTACCCCGACGGCCCCGCCAAGCGCGTCGCCGACAAGGCCTACAACATTGACGTCCGCCAGCCCGAGAAGATCGCGGAGATGTGCCGCGCCGAGCACGCCGACGGCATCATCGGCTCCTTCTCCGACCTGCTCTTCGAGCAGATCACCAAGGTGGCGGACCTGGCCGGTCTCCGCTGGTACGCAAAGCCCGACAAGCTGGCCTATTACCGCGAGAAGGACCAGACCAAGGCCCTGCTCAAGTCCCTGGGCGTCCACGTGCCAAAGAACCGCCAGCTTACGCCGGATTTTGCCGACCGTGACCTCGACGGCTTCCGTTTCCCGCTCGTCATCAAGCCGATCAACGGCTACGGCTCCAAGGGCATCTATGTCGTCCACTCCATTCAGGAGATCCGTGACCGTTTCCAGGATGTTGCCTGCCGCAGCTCCGGCAAGCTCGACAACATCCTCGTCGAGGAGTACAGCCACGGACGGGAATACAACATGATGAGCTGGCTCGTCGACGGTAAGGTCTATCCCATCAGCATCGCCGACCGCGAGAAGAACCCCCAGTCAGGCTCCGCCCTGCCCACGCTGAATCGCGTCGCCTACCCGGCAAAGGACATCCGCAAGATCTTCGACGAGGCGCGCGCTGTACAGCAGAAGTTCGCCGATGCCGTCGGCCAGCGTGAGGGCGCACTCTCCATGCAGTTCTTTTACAACGACCAGGGCGTCGAGGTCTGCGAGATCGCTGGCCGCCTCTTCGGCTACGAGCACGAGCTGGTCACCCACTGCTGCGGCCTCAGCATCGAGACGCTGCTCCTCGACTACGTCTATGAGCCGGACCGCGTCCGCGAGACCATGCTCCATCACGACCCCTTCTTCCAAAAGCACTGCACCGGCCTCTACTTCATCGGCGTGCAGGGCAAGGTCATCGCCGACCAGTCCCGGATGCGCGAGCTGGCGAAGGACCCCCACGTGCTGGAGAGCGTCCTCTTCTACGAGGACGGCGAGACCATCGACAACTACGGCCCCAAGCCCTACCTCTGCCGCTATTATCTTCAGGCCGGCTCCCGGGAGGAGCTGGACCGCGTGACGGCCCATTTCTTTGAGACGGCCCGCGTCACGGCCCCGGACGGAAGCCGGGTCGACGTCCCCTTCCTGCTCGAACAAGACTGACCATCCCGAAAGGAGTTTTCATGGAAATTCATGCCGTCAATATTCTCTACGACTTCTGTCTGATGTCTGGGCTTCTCTTCGTGGCCAAGATCATCCGCAGCCGGGTCAAATTCATTCAGAAGCTCTACATCCCCTCCTCCCTGCTGGCCGGCGTCATCGGCCTCTTCTGCGGAAAATACTTTCTCAATATTCTGCCCTTCAGCACGGAGATCTCCAACTATTCCTCGATTTTAATCGCTGTTCTTTTTGCAACCCTGTTTCTCGGCAACAAGAAGAAGGCATCCTTCAAGTCCATGATGCATAGCGTCGGCGACACCTTCTTGGTCAACACCTCCGCTGAAATTTCCCAGTACGGCATTTTCATTCTGATTGGCGTCCTGGTACTGCCGCTTCTCTTCAAAGGCATCCACGCAGGCTTCGGTCTGATGCTGCCCGCCGGCTTCTTCGGCGGCCACGGCAGCGCAGCAGCCATCGGTGCAGCCTTTGCCGATATGGGTTGGGACGAGGCCACGAGCATCGGTCAGACCTTCGCTACCATCGGCCTGCTGAGCGGCATCATCATCGGCGTTGTCCTCATCAACATTGGCGCGCGAAAGGGCTACACGCGCATCATCAAGCGTGTCGAGGAGCTGCCAGAGGATATGACGACCGGCCTCGTTCCTGAGAACAGCCGTTCCTCCATGGGCGACAACACCGTCAGCCCCATGTCCATCGATCCCCTGACCTGGCATGTGACGCTGGTCCTCGTCGCCGTAGGTCTGGCCTACCTGGTCAACGGCTGGCTCAAGGTTCTGGTGCCGTCCCTCTCCTTCCCCATCTACGGTCTTGCGCTCATCATGAGCCTGCTGCTCCAGCTGGTGCTGCGGCTCCTGAAGCTCAACCAATACGTAGACAAACGCGTCGTCACCCGCGTGGGAAGCACCGCCACGGATTATCTGGTTGGCTTTGGCGTTGCCTCCATCAACATCAGCATCGTTGTCAAGTACTGGATTCCCATTGTAATCCTGAGTGTGCTTGGCATTCTCTACGTTGTTGTCTGGCAGTTTACGGTCAGCAAACGCTTTTTCCGGAATTACTGGTTTGAGCGCGGCATTTATATCTTCGGTATGGCCACCGGTGTCATGGCAACGGGCGTTATTCTGCTTCGCATCACAGACCCCGAATTTAAAACTGGCGTTCTGGAGGACTTCGGCTTCGCTTGGATTTTCCTCTCGTTCATCGATATGCTGATCGTTTCGCTGGCGCCGATGTTTATTGGCAACGGTATGGGAGTTTTGATCGGCATAATCTTTATTGCAGTTGCTGTCTTCTGTCTCATCCTATCTGCCAAGCTCTTCGGCATCCAGAAGGACAACGGCACCGTCCGCCGTGAAGGCGAGGAACAGGCCTGAGCCGCTCCCCAAGATACAAAAACGCTGAGATCCAAAAGGCGAATACGCATAAGGACAACAACGAAATACCGCTCAGAGCAAAGGAAGTCCTTCCGGGAAACCGGAAGGACTTCTCTTTCGTTCAAAAGTCTGCCGGTTTACACCCTAGGCCTGAGGATGCAGTATAGGGGGTATCCAAAGAGGGCTGTTCCATGAAAAAGGTCTGCGTTTCCATGTTTCTGATCATACTGCTGCTGGCGGCCATTGTGCCAGTCAGCGCCGCCGGGACACTGCGGTGACGCGCGCGCAGCTGGCGGTGATTTTGAACGGACTGCTGGGGCGGACGCCGTCGCCGCTCGACGATCTTCAGCGCGGAAAGCCGATTTTTGACGATAACCGCGACGCGCAGGCATGGTATTTCCTGCCGATTCAGGAGGCGGCCGCGGCCCACACCGCCGCCGAGACCGGGGAGCATGAATGCTGGGCGGGGCTGGGTTCAAGGGTGCGCAGAGCACCGATTGCACAAAGACGCGGTGCAGAGAGGGCGCGTGGTTTTGTGAAAATGTCGAATCTTGGACTGTGTGCTTGACAAGCGGCGGGAATCGTGCTTTAATGGCGGCAAGCATTTGATAACCCCGAAATACGATGACGGAATTATGGCCCTGTTGGAGCGTCTCAGAGAACCGGCGGCTGGTGCGAGCCGGTACCGAAGACAGCGGTCAGTCTGCTTCCCGAGTAGGCCCTGCGAACGGCGACAAGTAGCATGGCCCGTCTGGCCCCGTTACCGGCTATGGGCTTATTGGAGTCCGAGAGCGATCTTCCGCCGCGAGACGGAGGATAAGCAGGGTGGTACCGCGAAAGAAGTTTCGTCCCTGAAACCGAGAGGTTTCAGGGACTTTTTGCATGTTAGGAGGGCATTATGAGACAAATATCCATCACCGACGTCACCATCCGGCAGGCGGGCAAGGCCGCCGGATATACGCTGAGCTTCCGGGAAAAGATCGAGCTGGCGAAGCTGCTGCTGCGCCGGCCCTCGATTTTCCTGCTGGACGAG
>CALICR010000152.1 GCA_938049125.1 uncultured Clostridia bacterium | reverse complement strand
GCCAGCCAGCCGGCCATCATGCTGTTGCGGAAATCGCCCTCGCAGGGCACGTCGAACCACGCCGCGGGCATGTCCCGGAGTCGAACGCCATCAGTCTGGGCCTCGTTGACCTTGAACTGGACCCAGAAGGCCCGCCGCGCGTCCGCGCCGCCGCGCAGGAGCGAGAGGGTATTGGCCCCGTCGTTGTCCACAACACCGCCGAACAACGGGATGCCGTTGGTCAGCGCCAGCGCCAGTCCGACGAAACCGAAGGCCTGGAGCAAAGCGGCCCCCAACCCATCCGGAAGTGCCCGGGCCAGCAGGAGGCTCCCCACGCCGGTGAGCAGATTCATAAGCGGCCCGCCGAGGTTGTAGAGCGCCACAGGCAGCCGCCCGGCGTCTCTGATGTCCGGCGGGGCCATGAGGCACTGCCCGCCGGTCCCGGCGAGGGAGTAGCGCCGGTGGACAATATGCCCGCCGCGCCGCAGCCAGATGTGGCTCCCGATGCGGAAGGAGCAAAACCGGTACCCGGACAGCAGCCCGAACACCAGGTGCCCGCCCTCGTGGAGGAGCAGCTGGAGCAGGACGCTGGCCGCGAAGCCCAGCAGCACCGCCGCCATCCGCGCCGCGCCCCCGAGGCCGGGTCCCGTTCCGTCGTCCCCGACCCGCGCCATGGCAAGCCCGCAGGCCGCACCCACCGCCATGCAGACGAGGAGGGAAACGACCTGGCCTGCACGCCCGCGTCCGCGTTTACGTTTTTTGCCTCGTTCCATCCGTCGCTCCTTTCCTTATCTGCCCCCGAACAGGACCAGCAGCACCGTCCCGAGGACGAGCAGGAAAATGATCCCGACTCCGACGGCGTTGAGCACGATCTGTCCCTTGTCCTTCCGCTTCGCCGCTGCCACGATATTTTTGATGCACAGCACGAGCATCCCCACCACGACCAACGCCGTCAAAATCAATGTTTCCATAAAAAAGCCCTTTCTTTTGGAGGGAGCCGAAGTTTATGTTCCTCTACGCCCCTATTATACAGAAGCTTCGACACCCCGTCAATCAAAAGCGCAGGAATCCCAATTCTCCCGGCAAAATCCGGATTTTTCACGTGAAAATAAAGTTTTGGAGTGCAGAACTGCGGTCTTGTATGGCGAAGCGCGTTCCACCGCGCGGAATAGCGCATCTGAGGCCGGAAATGAAGCTGCCGGACATCGACACCGGCGGCGGGACATCCCTGCCGCCGCCCGTTTCTTGCGTTTCTCTCCGGAATGTGCTATTCTGGGCATGACACCGGAGAAAACGGAAGGGAGCTGTTTTGCATGTATTATTCCGAGCTTGTGAAGCGGGCGTGTACGATCCTCTATGAGGCCCACCGGGACGATCTGGACAAGGGTGGGTACCCCTATGTGTTTCACCCCTTCTATCTGGCAGCCCAGATGGACGATGAGGCAACCGTCTGCACCGCTCTGCTGCACGACGTGATCGAGGACCACGGCGACCGGTATTCCTTCGATGATCTGGCCCGGGCGGGCTTCCCGGGGCCGGTCCTTCACGCGCTCCGGCTGCTGTTCCATGCGGACGGCGTACCCTATATGGACTATGTCCGGGCGCTGGCAGAGGACCCCATCGCCCGGAAGGTCAAGCTGGCGGACCTCCGGCACAACACGGACGCCCGGCGGCTGAACGGCGCGCGGCCCCGGAAATACGAGCTTTATCTCCAGGCGATCCGCTATCTGGAGGGCCTGGAACAGGAAACATGACCCATGTCGCCCGCCGGGCGACCAAAGCCTCCTCTGGATGCGCTACAATGGGCACAGAACACCACGAAGGAGATGACAGCGATGTACGGTGCGATCTTAGGAGATATTGTAGGCAGCCCCTACGAATTTGACTGGAACAACTACAAGGCCAAGGACTTCCCGCTGTTTCGCGAGCGGTCCGAATTCACCGATGACACGGTGATGACGCTGGCCGTGGCCAAGGCCCTGCTGGACACCCGCGGGCAGACGGACGACGCCGTTCGGGCGGCGCTGGTGCGGGAGATGCAGCGGCTGGGCCGCGCCTATCCGGACCGGGGCTACGGTGCGCGATTCGGCGGCTGGCTGTACGCGGACGAGCCGCAGCCCTATCAAAGTTATGGCAACGGCAGCGCCATGCGGGTCTCCCCCGCGGCATGGCTGGCGGCGGACCTGCCGGAGGCGCTGCACCTGGCGCAGCGCACCGCCGAGGTGACCCACGACCACCCGGAGGGCATCAGGGGCGCGCAGGCCACAGCCGCCGCCGTCTTCCTCGCCCGCACCGGGCACAGCAAGGCGGACATCCGGGCCTATGTGGAACGCGAGTTCGGCTACGATCTCAGCCGCACCTGCGACGAGATCCGGCCCGGCTACCTCCACGTGGAGAGCTGTCAGGAGACGGTCCCCGAGGCCATTACCGCCTTTCTGGAGAGCACGGACTTCGAGGACGCGCTCCGCACTGCCGTGTCCCTTGGCGGCGACAGCGACACCCTCGCCGCCATCACCGGCAGCATCGCCGAGGCCTTCTACGGCGTG
>CALICR010000151.1 GCA_938049125.1 uncultured Clostridia bacterium | reverse complement strand
GGGACGGACCGGACGGCAATGGTGCAGTCCGCGCCGTTCTCCTTGTGGAAGGCGATCATCCGGGCATAGTCCATCTTATAGATGTGGTCGCCGGAGAGGATGAGCACGTCGTCCGGCTCATAGCGGTCGATGAAGGGGATGTTCTGATAGATGGCATTGGCGGTGCCCTTGTACCACTCGGAGCGCTTGCTGCGCTGGAAGGGCGGCAGGATCTGGACGCCGCCGTGGTTCCGGTTCAGGCCCCAGGGCGCGCCGTTGCCCACGTACTCGTTCAGCTCCAGGGGCTGGTACTGGGTCAGGATGCCCACGGTGTCGATGCCGGAATTCACGCAGTTGGAAAGGGGAAAATCGATGATGCGGTACTTTCCGCCGAAGGGAACGGCGGGCTTCGCCGTGTTTTCCGTCAGGCAGAGGAGACGGCTGCCCTGGCCGCCGGCCAGCAGCATGGCGACACAGCGCTTTTTCTGGAATTTCATGGGGCTTTCCTCCTTTATATCAGATCTCGCTCATTCTAGGGCGTAGAAGGTCACGGAAAGAGGCGGAACCTGGATCTCGGCGGACTGCTCATAGCCGTGACAGGGCACCGGCTCCGTGCGCACGGAGCCGAGCGGCACGCCGGTGCCGCCGTAGGCCGGGTCGTCGCTGCACAGCACAGGGATGTAGCAGCCCTTGCGCGGCAGGCCGAGGCGGTAGTGGTCCCAGAGTACGGGGCAGAAGTTGCACACCACGATGAGCTCCCGGCCCTTGCGGTCGATGCGCCGGTAGGCGACGAGGGAGCGGTCGCAGTCGTCAGGCTGGATCCACTGGAAGCCGTCCCAGTCCGAGTCGTTCTGCCAGAGGGCCCGGTTGTCGAGGTAGAAGCGGTTCAGGTCCCGGACCCAGGCCTGCATCTGACGGTGGCGGTCGTAGCCCAGCAGGAACCAGTCGAGCTGCTGGTTCTCGTTCCACTCGATGAACTGGCCGAACTCGTTGCCCATGAAGTTCAGCTTCTTGCCCGGGTGGGACATCTGGAAGCCGTAGAAGGCCCGGAGGTTCGAGAACTTGTCGTCATAGTACCCGGGCATCTTGCCGATCATGGAGCACTTGCCGTGGACCACCTCGTCGTGGCTCAGGGGCAGGATGAACTTCTCCGAATAGATATAGGTCATGGCGAAGGTCAGGCTGTTGTGGTGGAACTTCCGGTAGATGGGGTCCAGCGCCATGTAGCGCAGCATATCGTTCATCCAGCCCATGCACCATTTCATGGTGAAGCCCAGGCCGCCCTGCTCCACCGGCTCCGTCAGCTTCGGGAACGTGGAGGATTCCTCTGCCGCCATAATGACATTGCTGCGGATGGCGGCCACGGCCCGGTTCGTGCGCTTGAGGAACTCGATGGCCTCCAGGTTCAGATTGCCGCCCTCGCGGTTCGGGTGCCATTCGGTGCGGCCGAAGTCGAGGTAGAGCATGGAGGCCACGGCGTCCACCCGCAGGCCGTCCAGGTGGAACTCCTCCACCCAGTACACCGCATTGGACACCAGGAAGGACAGCACCTCGTAGCGCCCGTAGTCGAAGAGCCGGGTCGTCCACTGGGGGTGCTCGTTCATCAGCGGGTCCGAAAGCTCGTAGCAGCAGGTACCGTCGAACTCGTAGAGGCCCTGGGCGTCCTTGCTGAAGTGGCCGGGCACCCAGTCCATGAGCACGCCGATGCCCGCCTGATGGCAGGCGTCCACCAGCTTCATGAGGTCCTTCGGCGTGCCGTAGCGGAAGGTCGGGGCGTAGTAGCCGGTAATCTGATAGCCCCAGGAGGGGTAATAGGGATGCTCCGCCAGGGGCATCAGCTCGATGTGGGTGTAGCCCATGTCCTTGACGTAGGGCACCAGCACCTCTGCCAGCTCCGCATAGCCGAGGAACCCGCCGTCCTCCTTCCGCCGCCAGGAGCCGAGGTGGACCTCGTAGATGTTGACGGGGTTCTGCATGATCTTCCGGCGGGCCTGGCCGCGGCGGTAGGCCCCGTCCTGCCACGGATAGCCCTCCAGGCGGTAGATGCGGCTGGACGTCTCGGGCAGCGCCGCGGTGTAGAAGCCGTAGGGATCCGCCTTCCAGAGGAAGCGGCCGTCCTGGGCCTCGATATAATATTTATATTCGTCCAGCTCCCGCGCATCCGGGGTAAACGCCTCGAAGATACCGCCCGCGGTCCGCGTCATCGGGAGGGCAGCGGTGTCCCAGCCGTTGAAGCTGCCGGCGACATGGACGCTTTTCGCGTTGGGTGCCCAGACTCGGAAGACATAGCCCGGCGTCCGGCCGTGCTGCTCCCGGTGACAGCCCATAAAGCGGTACGCGTGCGTCTCGGTCCCGGCCAAGAAGCTTTTCCTCTGTGCCTCGTTCATGCTGTCATCTCCTACTTATGGTATCAGTGGTTCGCTTTTAACTGATTATAACAAATATTTTTCCGGATTGCAATTCCATTCGTCCATTCTACACAATTCGTCAGCCCAGTAAAAAATAATACTTTCCATCTGATCCGGCTTTGTGCACCCCGCATTTCCGGCGGCATGACGGCCCCGGCGCACACATATACTCTGGTGGATGACACAGCTTAGGGGGTCACGACATGAGAGAGGACTTGGAGCAGCGGGCCTGTGAGCTGGCTCAGTACATGATCGAGAACCGGACGACAGTCCGTGCGGCGGCAAAGCGCTTCGGCATCAGCAAATCGACGGTACATAAGGACCTGACGGAGCGGCTGCCCCGCATTCACCCGGGGCTTTACGCCGCCGTCAAGGCAGTGCTCGACGTCAACAAGCAGGAGCGCCACATCCGGGGCGGCATGGCCACAAAGCGGAAATACCAGCATCTTCCGCCGCCCTGAACCCGGAAAGGCCGGGCAAAATGCAGCAGCGAGGGCCTCGCCGGTCACCGGCAGGGCCCCCGCGCCGTTTCAGCCGTCCAGCCGGGTCTCAAAGCAGCAGTAGCCCCCGACGGACCGGAAGCCGAGGTCCCGCGCCGCCGCTTCCTCCTCCGGGGCACAGAAAAATGTCATAAATCTGCCGCCCCGGCTCTTCGCGTCGCACAGTGCCGCGGCCAGCAGCGCGCGGAGGTGCCCGGCGTCGAAGCCGCCGCGCAGGTCCGCGCCGAAAATTTCAAACCAGTCCTCCGAGAGCGCCGTAAAGTAGACCGCGCCCACCGGTGCGCCGTCCTCCAGCAGGACCAGGACGGTCCAGCGGTCCAGGGCCCGGAGGATGCGGTCCGAGGTCCAGTACATCCCGGCCTCCGCCGGTTCGTGGAGCGTCCGAAACAGGGCGAAGTTCTCCCGCGTGATGCGGCGCACGTCTCCCTCCGGCGGGACAGGCTCCAGCCGGTCCGGGAACGCCGTGCAGTTGCGGCTCTCCTCCAGCAGCGGGATGCCCCGGGCCGTCAGCCAGCCCAAGGCCCGCTCGTTCTCCGCCGGGAAGCCCAGGTCCAGCGTGTACCCCGGGAAGCGCGCCCCGGCGAAGGCCAGAAATTCCGCCAGCGCCGCCTCGGTGTGCACTGCAATGTGAAAGCCCAGCGTCTGGAGGCAGCGGTCTTCGGGCGTGGCCTCGTACTGGACCCAGCCCTCCGCAACGCCGCCGAATTCGAAGAGCAGCAGCCCCTCGTTCTCCCGGGCGAGGGCCTGGGCCGCGCTCTCGAGGAACATCTCCTTCGTCTTGATCCCGTCGCTGTAGCTGGGGTAGCCCGACCGGGCCGGGTCCAGCGCCAGGGCATAGACAAAGTCCGCATATTCCCGATATTCCAACTCTGTGCAAGGTCTCAGCATGGCGCGCCTCCTGTCGTTTTCTCTGCCCCTATCTTACTCCCTTCCGGGCCGGGGCGCAAGGCCGTTTTACTTTCCGGCGGCTTTGTGGTATACTATATAAAAAGAATCTGCCCAGCCCGCCGGAAGGAGGTTTTTCCATGAAACGATCCGCTCTGCTCCCGCTGACCGCCGCGGTTGGCGCGGTCACGGCCCGCCAGCTCTATGACGCCGCCTTTGCCCGGGAGGACCCGGCCCTGGTCCGCACCGTCAAGCAGCTGCGCCCCGGCCACGGCCACAGCCGCCGCTACTTCCAGCTCCGGGACGCCGCCGCCGAGGCCGCGCGCCGCGCGCCGCAGATCATGCTCCGCGGCGTCTCACCCCGGGGAAACGAGATCGTCGGCCATCTCTACCCCGCCGGGCCGGTCCCGGCCCGCACCGTGGCGTTTATCGTCCACGGCTTCCGCTCCAGCGGCCCCGAGGCCGCCGGGCCCTTCCTCAGCTTCTATCACCACCGCGGCATCGACGTCTTCGCCTGCGACCACGAGGCCGCCGGGGACAGCGCAGGCCGCCGCTTCACCTACGGCTGCGAGGAGGCCCGCTGCTGCCTTCAGTGGCTGCGCCGCCTCATCGCGCGCTATGGGCCGGAGGTCCGCATCCTGCTCCACGGCTTCTCCATGGGCGCGGCCACGGTGCTGCTGATGAGCGACCGCTGCCCGCCTCAGGTGAAATTCCTCGTGTCCGACAGCAGCTACACCAGCGGCCCCGAAATTCTCCGCTTCAAGACGGCGGGGCACCCGGGCGTCTACCCTGTACTTGCCGCCTCGGCCCGGGTCCTGGACGGCCTCGACCTCCGGGAGACCGACGTCCGGCCCCATCTGTTGAAAACCAACAGGCCCGTCCTCTTCGTCCACGGCACCGCGGACCCCACGGTGCCCTGCCGGATGGGCCGGGAGCTCTATGCGCTCTGCCCCGCGGACAAGGACCTGCTCCTCGTGTCCGGCGGCCGCCATGTGGAGAGCATCTTCCGCGTCCGCGCCGCCTACGAGGCGAAACTGGACGCCTTCCTCGGCCGGTACTGCGGCTGACCCCTTCAATGCGCACTGCGCCCCGGACCCATGTGGGTCCGGGGCGTGTTCTCATTTTGTTGCTTATCCTTCGCCGCCCGCGGAGCCTGCCGCCGGGTCGGCCGCACCGCAGCGGGTGCAGGACCCGTTCTCGTAGCTGTGGCCCAGGGCCGGAAGCTCCTCGGTCTTCTGCTGGCCGCAGACGGTGCAGGTGTAGGTCTTCGTGCCGGGTTCGATGCAGCTCGGCTCCTTCGTCACGGTGCCGCCGTCCCAGCTGTGATTGCCGGTGGCGGGAATCTCCTCGGTGCGCAGGACCGTGCCGCAGGAGGTGCAGGAGTAGGTCCGCACGCCCGCGGCGCCGCAGGTCGGCGCCTTGGTGACGGTGCCGGAGTCGGAGCTGTGGTCCTTCTTGGCGATGGCCTCGGTGCGGGTCTGGCCGCAGGAGGTGCAGGTGTAGGTCCGGACGCCCTCAACGGTGCAGGTCGGTTCCTGGGTCACGGTGCCGTCGTTCCAGCTGTGGTCTCCCTGGGAGCATTTGGAGTTAACGGTGATTGTGACGGTCTTCGTCGCGGAGGTGTAGCCGCTCTTGGCCCCCGCTGTCACGGTGATGGTGGCGGTGCCGGGCCCGACGATGGTCACGACGCCGTCCGAGGACACGGTAGCCACGGAGGTGTTGTCCGAGGAATAGCTCAGCGTGGTGGAGTAGGCCGGGGACGCGTCGAGCCGGAAGCTGTCGCCGCCCTCCACGGCGGAGTAGGACGAGGTGCCGCTGATGGACTGCTGAATGGGCGTCACGCTGGACACGCCGCCGTAGAGAATGACGTAGGTGCCCACGGAGATGTTGTTATAGGTATTCTGGGCGGCGCTGTAGGGCAGGTTGATACAGCCGTGGGAGCCGCTGTACTGGTAGATGGAGCCGCCGTAGACCCAGCGCCAGCCGTCGGCGTCGTGGAGGCCGATGCCACCGTTGAAGGGCATCCAGAAGTTGACCCAGGACTTGTAGCCGGGGCCGACAAGATAGCGGTTCGTCTCCTTGGACTTGATGGTGTAGACACCGGCGGGGGTGGCGTGGCCCGTGTTGACGCAGCCGGACACGATGTCCGTGGACACGACGCACTCACCGCCGTTGTAGACCCACATATGCTGGGCACTCAGGTCGATCTCGACGTAATTGCCGCCGAAGTTGGAGCTTCCGGTGCTCGCCGCCGCATAGGGTGCGGTGCGCTCCCCGGAGACGCCCTTGGTGATGCAGTCAAAGATGTCCGTATAGAGGGCGTCCGTGTCGACGGTCTGGCCCGCCGAAGGGACGCGGACGTCGATGTAGCTGCCGCCGGTGGTCTTGAACTTGGAGGTGCCGCTGGCCACGCTGTGGGCCTCGTCCATCCGGGAGACGTACTCCTGGAGCGGCGCGGGATCGATCTCCACCGTGAGGCCGTCCTCATCGATGGTCAGGAAGGATGCGATCTCCTCCCGGGTAAGGGTCTCGGTCGCGGCGTCGCGGCCCTCGGGGGCAAAGGTATAGCTGAGCTGAACGTCCAGCATCTTATTGGCCTTTTCGAGGGCCTCCTTGGCCTCCTTGCTGTCCGCGGTGATCTCTGCGGGCTGGTAGAGCGTCTCCTTGTCGAGCTTCACGGTCTCCTGAAGCTGCGGCACGGCCTTCCTGACAGCCTCGAGCACCGCATCCAGGTTCAGGCCGCCGCCCTGCTCCTCGGGGAGCAGCTCAAAGGCCTGCTTCTTTTCATTGTATTCGAGCCGGGCATTCTTGGCCGGGGTCTCGTCCCCGGCAGCATCGCTCAGCGCCGCCTCAATCTTGGCGGGGTCATATGTAATAAGGCCGTCCACGGTGATCTCCCGCTTGGCTTCATCGGCCAGACAGCCCTCCAGGATCGCCGTATAATCCGTGGTGCCGCACTGGAGCGCCAGATCCTCGGCGGTGAAGGTCTGCTTCTTTCCGTCAAGGTCCAGCGTCAGGACGTAGCTTGCCGCGCGGTCCTTGACCGCCGCTTCGGCCTCCTCGGCCGTCATGCCTGCCACGTCCGTGCCGCAGAGCACGGTGCCGCTCGGAAATACGGCGGAGATCTCCGCCTTGCCGTCCTTGTCCTCCGTCTGTTCGCCCTTGGGCGCACAGGCACAGCAGGAAAGGACCAGTGCAGCTGCCAGCAGCAGAACCAAAATCCGTTTCATCATTTCTTTCTCCTCCATGCTGTATGGAATACCGCTATCTTCTAAGACGGGAAATTACACGCTTAGGTTACAGCCCTTTTGCATCCACTTTGCATCAATTTTCTGCCGTGGAAAAATTTCTCCAAAACCGCAGCGGCACGGTTTCCGTCTTTATATATAATAAAAAATAAGAAGAATCCCCCAGTCTCTGGACGCTGCTGGGACCGCCGCCAAGAATGGGCATTGACCTTCCGGGTGATATCGGGTATAATACGACTGTTCAAAGTCCGGCGATTCCCATGGATTTCTTCGGATTTTCCATTTTTCCGGCGGCGCTCAATGGCCGAAGCGCCGTTTCCGCGGTGCAATATGCGCCGCCCGCCGCGGCGGAGGCCGATGCTTTTCAAGGGAAAGGACCTTGCTGCCATGCTCCGAAAATTGCGCCGCTCCATCCTGCTGCTCTGGAAGCTGCTGGTATTTTTAGCGGTCGGCTCTGTGTTTTTTCTGCTCTATTCCATCCGGAATCCCTATCTGTTGATCCCCAGCCGGACCGCCGCCATCACGCTCTCCGCCTACTCCCTTGTCTACCTTCTCATGACCCGGGTCTACGGCGGCTTTGACGTCGGGATCAAGAAGAGCCGCCCCATCATCTATTCCCTGTCGCTCTGCGTGGCGGCGGCGGACCTGGCGGCCCATCTCTTCCTCTGCATCATGAACACCACCGTGATTCACGAGGGCCGCTTCGTCTATGAGCAGCCCTACCTGCTGCTGGCCTCCATGGTCCTCCAGGTCCTGCTCATTTCGCTGCTCACCTACGGCGGCAACGGGCTTTATTTCCACTTTGTCCCGCCCCACCAGGCCCTGGTAGTCCTGCGCCCCGGCGACAATGTGGCACACCTCACGAAAAAGATCGGCGAATACCACCGCCAGTTCCACATCTGCCAGTTCGTCACCCGGGACGACCCCCAGCTCTTCCCGCTGGTGGACCGCTATGACACCATTTTTCTCTGCAATCTCTCGGTACGGGAGCGGCAGGACCTCGTCGAATACTGTTATTCCCAAAAGAAGAATTTTTATTATACTCTGGAAATGGCCGACCTCGTGTCCCTCGGCTCCGAGCGCGTCATGTTTGACGACACGTCCATGATGCATTCGGCCCCAAAGGGCCTGACCATGGAGCAGCGCATTCTGAAGCGCCTCGGGGACATCCTCCTCTCGGTGCTCTGCCTCATTCTGGCCTCGCCGGTCATGCTTGTCACCGCCATCGCCATCAAGCTGGAGGACGGCGGCAGCGTCTTCTATCGCCAGCGCCGTGCCACCTACGGCGGCCGGACCTTCGAGGTCATCAAGTTCCGCTCCATGCGGGAGGCGGACGGAAACGATCACCGCTCCGTCACCAAGGACGACGACCGCATCACCCGGGTGGGCCGCGTCATCCGGAAATACCGCATCGACGAGCTGCCCCAGCTCATCAACGTGCTGAAAAGCGACATGAGCTTCGTGGGCCCGCGGCCCGAAATGATTGAGAACGTGGAGAAATACACCCGGGAGCTGCCGGAGTTCTCCTATCGTCTCTGGGCCAAGGCCGGCCTCACGGGCATGGCCCAGGTCTACGGCAAGTACAACACCTCCCCGAAGGAAAAGCTGACCATGGACCTCATCTATATCGAGCAGTACAGCCTGCTCCTCGACATCAAGCTGCTGCTCCGGACCGTTCTCGTCCTCTTCACGCCGGACGAGAGCACCGAGGCCTTCGACAAGGATGAGGAGCCGAGCGTATCATGAGCAAAGCCTACCTCATCAGCTGCTCCGACCACTACGACCACCGGATGCGGTACTGGGATCGGAGCCTCCGGGCCCTCGACCTCGAGACCGTCTATCTCACCTCGGATTTCAGCCACAGCGACAAAAAGCCCTTCTGCTGTGCCGTGCCCGGCTGCGTGCAGCTCCACGTCCCGCCCTACCGGCGGAACCTCTCGCTCGCGCGCATCCTCTCGCACCGCAGCTTCGCCCGGCAGGCCGCGGCCTATCTTCGCGCCCTGCCGGAGCCGCCCGCCGCGGTGGTCTGCCTCGTGCCGCCCAACTTCCTCTGCCGGGAGCTGGTCCGCTGGCGGCGGCGCTGCCCGGGATCACGGCTTGTCTTCGACCTCTTTGATCTCTGGCCCGAGA
>CALICR010000150.1 GCA_938049125.1 uncultured Clostridia bacterium | reverse complement strand
GTAGGCCACGCGCCGGACGGCACCGACCGCATCACCGCCGTCTATACCCGGGACGAGTTCCGTGGCCGGGGCTATGCCCGCCGGGTGGTGAATACGCTGAAAAATGAGATTCTGGCCGAAGGACGCACCGCCGCCCTCTATGTGGACCGGCGGAATCCCGTCTCCTCGCACCTCTATGCCTCCCTCGGCTTCCGCCGCGTGTTCTCCCAGAGTGAATACCGCCCCGTCCCCCAGCCGTGATAAAATGCAAAAAACCGGCGTGCCGCATTTTTTGCAGCACGCCGGTCGATTTTTGCTTACAGCTCGCAGTTGTTGACGGTCCGAGGGAAGGGGATGACGTCCCGGATGTTGCCGATGCCCGTGAGGTACATGACCATCCGCTCGAAGCCGAGGCCGAAGCCCGCATGGCGGGTGGAGCCGTACTTCCGCAGGTCGAGGTAGAAGCCGTAGTCCTTCTGATCCAGGCCCATCTCCTGCATCTTGGCCACCAGGGTGTCGTAGTTGTCCTCACGCTGGGAGCCGCCGATGATCTCTCCGATGCCGGGCACCAGGCAGTCCATGGCCGCCACGGTCTTGCCGTCGGGATTCAGCTTCATGTAGAAGGCCTTGATTTCCTTCGGGTAGTCCGTAACAAAGACGGGGCGCTTGAAGATGACCTCGGTGAGGTAGCGCTCATGCTCGGTCTGGAGGTCGCTGCCCCAGTGGACGGGATACTCGAACTTGTCGTTGTGCGCCTCCAGCAGCTTGACGGCCTCGGTATAGGTGATGTGGCCGAAGTCGGAGGTCAGCACGTGGTGCAGCCGGTCCAGCAGGTCCTTGTCCACGAACTTGTTGAAGAAGGCCATCTCCTCCGGCGCATGGTCCAGCACATAGGAAATGATATACTTGATCATATCCTCGGCCAGCTTCATGTCATCGCCGAGGTCCGCAAAGGCGATCTCCGGCTCGATCATCCAGAATTCCGCTGCGTGGCGGGTGGTGTTGGAGTTCTCCGCCCGGAAGGTGGGGCCGAAGGTGTAGATGTTGCGGAAGGCCTGGGCATAGGTCTCGCCGTTGAGCTGACCGGAGACCGTCAGGCTCGTTCGCTTGGAGAAGAAGTCCTGGCTGTAGTCGATGGAGCCGTCGTCCTTCCGGGGCGGGTTCTCAAGGTCCAGCGTCGTGACCTGGAACATCTCGCCGGCACCCTCACAGTCCGAGGCCGTGATGAGCGGCGTATGGACATAGACGAAGTCTCGCTCCTGGAAGAACTTGTGGATGGCGTAGGCCGCCAGGCTGCGGACGCGGAACACGGCCTGGAACGTATTGGTACGCGGGCGCAGGTGCGGGATGGTGCGCAGGTACTCCATGGTGTGGCGCTTCGGCTGCACCGGGAAGTCGGGCGTCGAGGGCCCCTCCACCGTAACGGACTCGGCCTGGATCTCAAAGGGCTGCTTGGCGTCCGGCGTCTCCACCAGCGTACCGTTCACCAGCACAGCGGCGCCGATGTTCAGCTTGGCGATCTCCTGGAAATTCACCATCTTGTCGCTGATGACCACCTGCACCGGCTCGAAGAAGGTGCCGTCGCTGAGGACGAGGAAGCCGAAGTTCTTGGAGGCCCGGAGGTTCTTGATCCAGCCGCCGATGGAAACGGCTTTGTCCGCATAGGCCGCGGTGTCCTTGTGTAATTCTCTGACCGTGATCAGATCCATGATCGTTTTCTCTCCTTCGGTTGGTTGATATTAGAGGAGCATCACGCCCGCCTCCTGGCAGACCTTTTGGGTGTTCTCGTCCCAGATGGAGCACTGCACCTCGCCGATGTGGGCGCAGCCCATCATCAGCATGCAGAGACGGCTCTGGCCGATGCCGCCGCCGATGGTGAGGGGCAGCTCCCCGGCCAGCAGGGCCTTGTGGAAGGGCAGCTCCCGCCGCTCCTCGCATCCGGCCAGCTTCAGCTGGCGGGCCAGGGACTCCTCGTCCACGCGGATGCCCATGGAGGAGACCTCAAAGGACCGCTGGAGCACGTCGTTCCAGTAGAGGATGTCGCCATTGAGGGCCCAGTCGTCGTAGTCCGGCGCACGGCCGTCGTGGGGCTTGCCGGAGCGGAGCTTGCCGCCGATCTGCATGAGGAACACGGCCTTGTCCTGGTGCTCCTTGAGGAAGGCGGACTCCCGCTCGGAGCCGGTCTTCAGCTCGGGGTAGCGGTCCTCCAGCTCCTGGGTCGTGACGACCAGCAGCTCCCGGGAGAGGTTCGTATGGAGCTGCGGGAACTGGATCTTCAGCAGCTCGTTGGTGACATAGACGCAGTTGACGATGCTCTGCACCACGCCGACGATGTAGTCCCGGGTGCGCTGCTCCCGGGTGATGATCTTCTCCCAGTCCCACTGGTCCACGTAGACGGAGTGGAGGTTGTCGAGGATCTCGTCGCGCCGGATGGCGTTCATATCGGTGTAAAGGCCCGAGCCGACGTGGAAATCGTACCGCTTCAGCGCATAGCGCTTCCACTTGGCCAGGGAATGCACGACCTGGCTGTCCGCGCCCACGTCGGGCACGTCAAAGGAGACCGGGCGCTCATAGCCGTTGAGATTGTCATTCAGTCCGGACGCCTCCTCGACAAACAGCGGGGCAGATACCCGCCGCAGGTTCAGGGCGTTGCAGAGATTCTCCTGAAAGCTCTTTTTGATGAATTCGATTGCACACTGGGTTTCAAAGACGGGAAGGGGCGAATGGTAGCCCTCCGGGATCACGACCTTGGCCATGCTCGATCCTCCTTTATAAAAATAGTATCTCTCCGCGGAATGGTCCGTAAAAAGATGCTACTTAGTATACGCCTTTTCTTCTCAATTTACAAGACTAAATTTTACTTTTTTCCGCTTTCTGTTTCCTCCGCGAAGGGCAGGCCGCGCAGCACCGTGGTGCGGATGAAGCGGAACGTCTCCTTCTCCCCCCGATCCCGCAGCATCTCCAGCAGGAGGCGGAGCTTCCGGGCCGTCTCCGGGTGGATGAGGCCCGTTTCCCGCGCTCTGGCGAAGTATTCGAGGGGCGAGGCGTCGGTGTAGGCCGCGCCCTGGTAGGTCTTGCAGGCGGCGATGCGGTCCATCACCATCTCCGCGAGATAGCGGTCCGGCATGGGCACGGGGCCGTAGTCCTTCGTGCCCGGGATGAGATCGGTCCAGTATTCGAAGTGGTGCTTGTTCCGCCCCTTATGGTGCATCCAGGCCCTGGAATAGCCGTAGACCTCCCGCTCCCGCACGTTGGGGCTGCGGCTGCCCTGGTAGAAACGGACCCCTGCCCAGAACTCCGTGGGCGAGAATTTGGAGAGGTCGTGGGTCAGACCCTGCCAGATGAGGCCCACCCGGAAGCAGCCCTGCATCACCAGGAAGCGGTGCCGGGCGACGGTTTTCAGATGTCCGAAGAAATTCATGCGCTCACCTCTCCCCTATCATACGCGGTTTCCTCGGTTTTCGCAAGAGCGGAGCGCCCATTTTCCGGACGCTCCGCTCCTATGTCAGGTCTCCCGCAGCGCCTCCTCCAGCTTTCCCAGCGCCTTTTTCTCGATGCGCGATACTTCGCGCGGCGGCAATTGCAAGCGATCCCCGTCCCTGGGGTCCGCGAAGCGGAAGCGGATGAGGATCTCCTTCTCCTGCGTCACCTCGACCCGCTCAATAAGCCGCGCCAGCAGCTCCCGGTTTTCGGGGACACCGTCGAGGAACCGCCGGACCAGGGTCTCCGTCCGCGCCGCCTCGCCCTCGGGCTGTGCCTGCCGCTGGTTAAGCGCCCGGAGACGCGCTTCCTGCCGATCCCGCTCCGCCTGGATGCGGGCAAGGATGCGGCGGAAGTCCGCCTCCGGCAGGAGGCCCGCGAGCCGGTCCGCGTACACCCGGTCGAACTGGCCCGTCAGCGCGGCCAGCGCTTTCTCCGCCGCGGCCCGCTCCGCCGCAGCGCCGCCCGCCCGGGACGCCGCCCGGACCGCCTCCTCCGCCAGAGGCCGCAGCACATCCGGCCTCAGCTCTGCGGTGCAGACCGTCCGCAGCCGGTCCAGCACCGCGTCCGCGACGGTCTGCACCTTGACGCAGTGGGCCGTGCAGACCCTCGCCTTTGGATCGCGCTGATAGGTCCGGCAGAGGAAATAGAGCACCGGCTTCCCGCGGGCGTCGGGCCGGTTCACCGCCGCCAGCGGATGGCCGCACTCCCGGCAGAGGACAAGGCCCTTCAGCGGGAATTCATAGGTCCGGGTGCGGGTGCGGCGGCGCGCCTCCAGCAGCTCCCCCGCCCGGCGGAAGCTCGCCTCGTCGATGAGCGGCGCGTGGGTCCCGGGAACCACGACCCAGTCCTCCCGCGCCCGGTGGAGGCACTTTTTCGACTTGTAGCTGAGCCGCGCCTGCCGTCCCTGCACCATGCTGCCGATGTAGGTCTCGTTCTGGAGCATCCGGGAGATACACTCGCCGCTCCACAGTCCCGCGCCCCGGCCGCAGTAGGCCGCCGGGGACGGAACGCCCTCGGCGTTGAGCGCCGCGGCGATGCGGCGGCAGCTGATGCCCTCCAGCGCCAGGGCAAAAATGCGCCGCACCGTCGGCGCAGCCCCCTCGTCGATGACGATCCGGTTTTTCTCCGCGGGGTGCATTTTGTAGCCGTACACGGGCTTGCCGCCGATGAACTGGCCCCGGCGCTGTTTGTCCCGCTTGACGGACTTGATCTTCTTCGAGATGTCCTTGGCATACATGTCGTTCAGAATGGCCCGGAAAGGCGTGATGTCGTTGGCACTGGACTCGATTCCCGTATCGATACCGTCCAGCAACGAGATATAGCGCACCCCATGCTCCGGAAAGTAGCGCTCCATGTAGTGTCCGGTCAGGATGTAATCGCGGCCCAGGCGGCTCAGGTCCTTCGTGATGACCAGGTCGATCCGCTTCGCCTCGATGTCCGCGATCATGCGCCGGAAGGCCGGACGGTCGAAGCTCGTGCCGCTCCAGCCGTCGTCAATGTAGGTGCCGCAGACCTGAACGCCGTGCTTCTGCACGAAGGCATCCAGCAGAGCCTGCTGGTTCGTGACGCTCTCCGACGGCCCCTCGTTCTCGTCCTCCCGGGACAGCCGGATGTACAGCGCCGCCCGGCAGCCCGCCAGCCCGCACGTCACAGCTCTCCTCCCGCGCCCCGCGGCGCAGCCTCCTCCGGCTCCGGCGCCCGGCGGAGAAAGAGCCGGAAGGACGCCCGGATCAGCTCCCCCGCCGTCGGCCCCTCCTCCGCATAGATGCACCGAACGCTCCACGTTCCCTGTTCCATTTCAACCACCTCCTGCAAGATCCTATGCCGCATGCGGCGGCAGATTGCGGGGCGCGGCGGTGAGCGAAGATTTTCTGCTCAGGAAATTTGGACAAAAAACCGGGCCGTGGCTGACCGCTCAGCTGTGGACACATAAGAAAACGCGCAAGGGCCCTTTTACCCCTGCGCGTTTCGCTCTGGCTCATTGTATACCATATCCGAGATACTGGCTGAATACTACACCCATTACCTCCCGGACATGATCCGGACCGCCGCTGCCGTGCTGCATAACTACGACGACGCAGAGACCGCCTCCCATGATGCTTTTCTCACCGCCTGCGCCAAACCGGAGGCTTTCCTCAACAGTCCAAATCCCGTCGGCTGGCTCTTCAACACACTTCGCTTCAAGGTCTTGGCCGCCCGGACCCGGCAAACAAAGGACAGCTGCGTTATCCCGCTCTCCGAGGAGCTGACGCAGGATATGCTCTGCGATGACCAACACGCCTTCCTCAAGTATCGGGGCCTTATCCCGGACGAACAACTGGCCCTGCTGCTGGATTCCTACAGCGGCCACTACACCTCCGAGGACCTTGCGAAGAAATACGGCAGGTCCGTCGGAAACGTCCGCACCGTTCTCTGCCGCGCCCGGGCAAAATTTCGG
>CALICR010000149.1 GCA_938049125.1 uncultured Clostridia bacterium | reverse complement strand
TCTGCGCGGACGATACTTGTCGGGTGACTGACTGGGAAAATACGTAACGCCAACTTTCATATTCCTCCTTAGCTCAGTCGGTAGAGCACATGACTGTTAATCATGGGGTCGTTGGTTCGAGCCCAACAGGGGGAGCCAAAAGCACTGCGTAAGCAGTGCTTTTTTCTGCGTTTCGGACCTTTCGGGATCCTGAAACAGGGTGCGGTTGGCTGCGTCAGCGTACAAGTGGGAGTAATGAAGCGCGGAAGAGGCTGAGCAGTAAGGAATGGCAGTTAGGGAAGCGGCAGCGAAAAGGCCGTGTGAACGGCAAGGAAATGGAAAATTTGGGGGGAGAAGGACAGAATTTGGCGGAATCGGTTGACCGTGGCTAAGGCGTATGGTATATTGAATAGCGAGAGAATGACAAACGGCGGGAACTGACAAATGAGAGTTGCAGGGCGGTTCGCTTGGAATCGGAAGCGGAAGACAGACCGGCTGGGCCTGTCCGCTTTTGCGCCTTGGATCTGAATGGAAGGTGAAGTCTGACGGCGTTTGGACCGGCGGAGTTCACCTTTTTGCTCTTTGAAAGGCACGTTACTGAATTTTTCAGCAAAGCTCGCATGGGGAGAGCCGGAGAAGCTGCATCGCGGCTGGTCTCCGGGACCGTGCGGCAGAGATGGGAGAGGGGGAAGAACGATGGCGATCCATCTGGTGAAGCCGGAGGAGACGCGGGAAGCGCAGAAGCGGGAGAAAGAAGCCTTTGAGACCTATTTCGATCGGTATTATGCGCAGGCGGTCGGCTATGTGCAGAAGCGGCTGAATCACCCGGCCGATGCGGAGGACCTGGTCATGTCGGTCTTTCTGGCATGCTACCGGAATTTTGACCGGTTCGATCCGTCCAAGGCCTCCTTTTCGACCTGGCTCTATGTGGCCATCGACAACCGGCTGAAAAATTTTTACCGGGACCGGCGCGACACGGAGGAGCTGCCGGAGACGCTGTCGGATCCGCGGGCGTTTCAGGACGAGATTGAGGAGGCCATGCGCATCGGCGACCTGCGCGCCCATCTGGCGGACGCACTGGAGCAGCTCAGCGAGGAGCAGCGCCGCATCGTGGTCCTGAAATACTTTTATGAGAAAAATGCGACGGAGATCGCGGCGCTGACCGGCCTGGCCCCGGGCAATGTGCGGGTGCACCTCAGCCGCGCGATGGCGAAGCTGCGGAACTACTTTCAGGAAAAAGGGATAAGGTGGGAATGATATGGCAGACCTTTATCGGAAATCGTCCTTGGAGAAGCTCTCCAATCCGGAACAGCTGGACCGGATGATCCGAATTTCTTCACCGATGTCGTGGCTTGCGCTGGCGGCGGTGCTGCTGGTGATCGTGGCGGCGGCGATCTGGGCGTGCCTTGGGACACTGCCGACCACGGAGACCGTGAGCGGCATCCTGACGGGACCGGCGAATGTCTGCGCCGTCTATGCGGACGCAGCGGGCACGGTTTCGTCCTTTGAGAAGGCCCCAGGCGATACAGTGGAGGAGGGCGAGGTGCTTGCAAAGCTGACCGGACCCGACGGGTCTGCCCGGGAGGTCCGTGCGGCTATGGCCGGGACCGTGGGAGCGCTGTCTGCTGCACCCGGCGACGCGGTGACGACGGGCACGGAGCTGATGCGGCTGACACCGGCTGACGCCGGGGCGCAGGTCGCGGTCTGCTATGTGCCCCTGACCGCGGCGCAGAAGCTGCGGCCCAGCATGGCGGTCCAGGTCTGCCCGGCAGCGGTGGATTCCCAGAAATACGGCCATCTGGAGGCGGAAATTCTCAGCGTGGACGCCTATGCGGCCAACACGGCAACGCTGGGCTACGTCCTCGGCACTGGGAATCTTGTGGCGGAGCAGTTCGCGGCCAACGGGCCCGTGGTGGCGGTGGTCTGCAAGCTCCGGACGGACGGGGGCTCGAAGAGCGGCCTCTACTGGTCCAATGAGAGTGGCCGCACCCTGACGGTCCGGAACGGATCCATCGTGACGGCGCGGATCGTGGTCGAGTCGAACCCGCCGATCACGAAGCTGATCGACCGCCTGAAGAGCGGCATGGAGGGCTGAGCATGGCCAGCTATGCCAAGACGCCGACCATCTACCAGATGGAGGCCACGGAGTGCGGCGCGGCCTCGCTCTCCATGATCTTTGCCTATTTCGGCAAGCACCTGCCGCTGGAGCAGATGCGTATTGAGACCGGCGTGTCCCGGGACGGGTGCAACGCGGGCAACCTCATGCGCTGCGCCAAAAAATACGGCCTCGACTGCCACGGCTACCGAAAGGAACCGGCGGCGCTGCGGGAGCTGACACCGCCCTGCATCATCCATTGGAATTTTAACCACTTTGTGGTCTTCGAGGGCTTCAAGGGCGGCGCGGCCTACATCAACGACCCGGCTATGGGACGCCGGAAGCTGACGTCCGAGGAGCTGGACGAGTGCTTCACGGGCATCGTGCTGACCTTTGCCAAGACCGGCGCGTTCCAGCCGGAAAAGCAGAAAAACACGGCCTGGGACTTCATCAAGGGCCGGATCCGGAACCAGTACGGCGCGCTCACGAAGCTGCTGGCCGTCGGCCTGCTGCTGGTGTTCCCGGGGCTGCTGCTGCCGGTGCTTTCCCAGGTCTTCCTGGACGATGTGCTGATGGGCGGCAATACGGGCTGGTTCGTCAAGCTGATGCTGTTTTTCTTTGCGACGCTGGCGCTCCAGGCCGCGCTGACTGTTTACCGGAATCTGATGCTGGCGCGGCTGCAAAAGAAGATGGTGCTGCTCTCAGCCCGGGAATTCCTGACGGCTATGTTCCGGCTGCCCATCGGCTTTTTTGACCAGCGCTATGTGGGAGACCTGAGCGGTCGCGTGCGCAACAACGCAAATGTGAGCGTCTTTCTCGCAGGCGAGCTGGCGGAGACGGTGCTGAACCTCTTCGTGGCCTGCTTCTATCTGATTCTGCTGCTGCTCTACAGCCCGCTGCTGACGGCCATTGCCGCCGGGACCGTGGCGGTGAACCTCCTCGTTGCAAAGATCACCTCGGAGCTGCTCTCCAGCGCCTCGGTGAAGCTCCAGCAGGATTCGGGCAAGCTGTCCGGCGCGGTCTGCGCAGGCCTCAGCATCACGAGTACCCTGAAGGCCTCCGGTGCGGAGAACGAATACGTGGGCCGCATCCTCGGCTACCACGCCCGGAACATCTGCACGGAGCAGAAGCTCAGCCGGACCCAGCAGATCATCAACGCGGTGCCCGACGCCGTAAAGATGCTGGGCGACGTGCTGCTGCTGATGACCGGCGGCGCACTGGTCATCCGGGGCAAACTTACCGTCGGTATGCTCGTGGCCTTTACGACGCTCTTCGGCTCCTTTACGGAGCCA
>CALICR010000148.1 GCA_938049125.1 uncultured Clostridia bacterium | reverse complement strand
GTCGGGAATGCCCTGGTCCTGGATGCGGGAGATCTCCAGCATACTGCGCACCAGGCGGCTGAGCCGCCGCACCTCGTCGGAGACGCGCATCATATACTTCGGGTGCTGCTCCGGCGGGATCGTGCCGTCCAGCATCCCGTCCAGGAAGCCCGCGATGGTGGTCATGGGCGTTTTCAGCTCGTGGGAGACGTTGGCGATGAACTCGCGGCGCTGGGTCTCGGACTGCTCGAGGCTCGTGGCCATGTTATTGAAGGCTGCGGTCAGCTCGTCCATCTCCTCGGTGTTGCCGCCGCCGGTCTCGGCCCGGACGCTGAGGTTGCCGTGGCCGAATTCCCGGGCGATGGTCGCCAGGCGCTTCAGCGGCTCCGTCTCCTTCCGGGCGAAGTAGGATGTCCCGGCGATGGCAGCCGCGAAGACGATGACGCCGGTGATGAGGAAGATGTTCGTCGTGTGGGCCAGGAGCAGCTTCACCTGGGTCATCTCCGCCGTGACGACGACGAAGCCCAGGTTGTCCCCGGTGGTGCGGGAGGCCACGGGCATGACCGCCGTCAGCTTTTCCGCGGGGAAGAAGCCGCCGAGGGTGCCCTTCTCGCAGTATTCCCCGCTCTCCCGGGCCTTTTGCAGCACGTCGGCGGGGACGGTGGTGCCCAGGGGGGTGTCCTTGGCGTCCCGGGTGGAGCAGATGACGACGGACCCGCTGTTGTCGCAGATGAGGACCTCGCTGTCCGCCACGTCCGTGGCGACGCTGAGGCCGATGCGGAAATCCCAGTTGTCGGCCAGCTCGCCGGTGGTGTTGTAGGCTGCGGCGAGGTTCGCCACGGTGCTGGCGTTGCTCAGCAGGGTGGTCCGCTTCTCCTCGACCAGATATTTCCCGAATTCGACGCGGAACGTCACGCCCAGCACCATGCAGCTCAGCAGCAGCAGCGCCGCGGTCAGGGCAAACATCCGCCCAAACATGGTTTTCATGCGTTCAGGACCTCGAATTTATAGCCGACGCCCCAGACCGTCTTGAGGCTCCACTGGTCCGAGACGCCCTCCAGCTTCTCGCGCAGGCGCTTGATGTGGACGTCCACGGTGCGGGAGTCGCCGAAGTAGTCAAACCCCCAGACCTCGTCCAGCAGCTGATTCCTCGTGTAGACCCGGTTCGGCGTCGAGGCCAGGTGGAACAGAAGCTCCATCTCCTTCGGCGGCGTGTCCACCTTTTTCCCGTCGACCCACAGCTCAAAGGCGTCCATGTCGATGATGAGCTTGTCGAACTCCAGGCGCTTGCCGCTCTTGAGCGGCTCCTCGCCGCTGCGGCGCATGACGGCCTCGATACGGGCCAGGACCTCCTTCATCTCGAAGGGCTTCGTGATATAATCGTCGGCGCCCAGCTTGAGACCCGTGACCTTGTCTGTGGTCTCGCCCTTGGCCGTCAGCATGATGATGGGCACGTCGGACTCCTGGCGGATGGCGCGGCAGACGCCCCAGCCGTCCAGCACCGGCAGCATGAGGTCCAGCAGGACCAGATTGGGCTTCTCCTTCCGGAACAGCTCGACGCCCTTGCCGCCGTCCGGCGCAATGACGACCCGGAAGCCCTCCTTCTCCAGATAGAGCCGCAGAAGATCGGCGATGTTGGCGTCATCCTCCACAATCAGAACCGATTTGGACATGGGTGTTCCTCCCTCTACTCATTGGTTTCTCCCCTATTATACGCCATAGGCCGGAAGATGGGTGAATTTTTTGTTAAATCCGAGGCCCCATTCCGGAATTGACAAGCGCCGCCGCCTGTGCGACAATAGGGGAAAGAATTTTACAAAGGGACGTGACGAATATGGACAAAAAAGCCCTCCGCGCGGAGATCCGCGCCAAGAAACGCGCCCTCACCGAGGCCCAGATCGACGCGGCCAGCGCCGCCCTCTGCGCCAAGATGGCGGCGCACCCGGCCTATCAGGCGGCCCGGTCGCTCTACGGCTACCTCTCCTACAACCAGGAGGTCCGCACCCGCGCCATCTTAGAGCAGGCCCAGCGCGACGGCAAGCGCGTCGCCGTGCCGAAGGTCTTCGGGGACACCATGAAGTTCCTCTGGCTCGACGACCTCGACGCCGTCTCCCTCGGCTACTGCAATATCCCTGAGCCCACCGCCGACGGCCCCGAGGCCGACGACGAGGAGGCCCTGGTGCTGATGCCCGGCCTGGCCTTCGACCCGGAGGGCCACCGCTGCGGCTACGGCGGCGGCTTCTACGACCGCTATCTCGAGCAGCACCCCCGGCACAAGACCCTGGCCCTCTGCTTCGACTTCCAGATGTACGACCACCTGGACACCGACGCCCACGACATCCCCGTGGACTTCGTCCTCTCGGCCCCGGTCTGAGCAAGGAAATGCCCGCCGTATCGCAGGATACGGCGGGCGTTTTTTGCTTTCTCAGTAGTTTTCGGCGCGGACCTCGAAGTAGCTCTGGGGATGGGCGCAGACGGGGCAGACCTCCGGGGCCTTCTCGCCCACGACCAGGTGGCCGCAGCTGCGGCACTCCCACATGACCGCGCCGCACTTCTCGAAGACCTGCTTCGTCTCGACGTTCTTGAGCAGGGCGAGGTAGCGTTCCTCGTGAGCCTTCTCGATCTCGCCCACCATACGGAACTTCGCAGCAATTTCACGGAAGCCCTCGGCCTCGGCCTCCTCGGCGAACTTCACGTACATATCGGTCCACTCGTAGTTCTCGCCCTCGGCGGCGGAGCGGAGATTCGCAGCGGTGTCCCGGAGCAGACCCAGCTCCTTGAACCA
>CALICR010000147.1 GCA_938049125.1 uncultured Clostridia bacterium | reverse complement strand
GGCGGGTCTGTCTGGCAGCGGGAGATCGAGGAGGCTGCCTTCCGTGCCGGAGGCGGGACCTACCGCGCCCCGGCCCAGCGCGTCGGAGATTTCCTCGCCCGCCGCCCCTCGACGGGCTTCGGCAGTGTGACGCCCACCTATCGGCCCGGCGTCGTTCCCTGCGACCTCCACAACGTGCTGCCCCGCCGCATCACGGACACGCTGGAGCAGGCCATCCCCGCCCTGGACCGCCAGCTCCACGGCTTCGCCGACCCGGACGCTGTGCTGACGGCGCCGGAAACCCGCAGCTCCTCCCCGGTCCGCATCCTGCGGGACGAGACGCGCCAGTCGGCCCTTCGGGGCCTCTTCCCCTGCGGCGAGGGCGCGGGCTACGCCGGCGGCATCACCTCAGCCGCCGTGGACGGCATCCGCTGTGCCGAGGCGCTGATCGCGTCGCTCTGAGCGCAGAAACCCCGGCCTTTCCATCGGAAAGGCCGGGGTCTTGCTGTTTCTTATATTATAATGTAGAAATCAGCCGCGGTCCCAGTTGTGCCAGACATTCTGGACGTCGTCGTCGTCCTCCATGGAGTCGAGCAGCTTTTCGAGCAGCTTGATGTTCTCCTCGCCGGTGACCTCGGCGTAGTTCTGGGGCACCATCTCGATCTGGGCGGAGACGAACTTGTAGCCCTTGGCCGTCAGGCCCTCGGCCACGGCGTTGAAATCGTCGGGATCGCAGGTGATCTCGAAGAGGTCGCCGTCGGCCTCCATGTCGGCTGCTCCGGCGTCGAGGGCGTCCATCATGACGTTGTCCTCTTCGTAGTCCTCGTCCTCGTTGTCGATGACGAGCACGCCCTTGCGGTCGAAGCTCCAGCTCACGCAGCCGGACGCGCCGAGGTTGCCGCCGAACTTGTCAAAGTTGTGGCGCATATTGGCGGCAGTGCGGTTGCGGTTGTCGGTCATGGTCTCCACGATGACGGCGACGCCGCAGGGGCCGTAGCCTTCGTAGGTGATGGTTTCGTAGTTGGCGGCGTTGCCCGCGCCCGCGGCCTTCTCCAGCACGCGCTTGATGTTGTCGTTCGGCATGTTCGCCGCACGGGCCTTGGTGATGACCGTGGCGAGGCGGGAGTTGTTGTTGGGGTCGGCGCTGCCGCCCTCCTTGACCGCGACGATCATTTCCTTGGAGATCTTGGTAAAGGCCTGGGCACGCTTGGCGTCCTGCGCACCCTTGGTTTTCTGAATGTTATGCCACTTTGAATGTCCGGACATAATCTGCTTCTTCCCTTCTGCTTGGTTTTCTCAGGCTCGGCCGGCAGAATTCGACGCATCCGCCGGTCAACACAAAAAATTTCAGTTTATTATAGCACACTCTTTTTCCGAAAACAACCCGTTTTTAGAGGAAACGGACCGGATCGCCGTGTTTTTCCGAGAGGACCACGGGCAAACCGGGGAATTCCGCCCGGAGATGGGCCGCCAGCACGTCGCAGACCGGGTTTTCCGTCTCGAAATGGCCCGCGTCGATGAGCGTCAGGCCGAGATCCTTGGCGTCCCAGAACTGGTTATACTTGGCATCCGCCGTCACCAGGGCGTCGCAGCCCGCATCCGAGACGGCACGGACCGCGTCCGCGCAGGCCCCGCCGCCGACGACAACCCGGGTGATGGGCCGCCCGCCGTCCACATAGCGCAGGCCGGAGCAGCGGAGCGTCTCCTTGACGAAGGCCGCAAGCTCCGCCGCCGTGCTCTCGGGCCGGTCTCCGGCCCGCAGGAGGCCCCAGGGCCGCCCCTGCCGGTCCGTACCCTCCGGCTCCAGCACCGTAACGTTTTGAAGGCCCAGCACCTCTGCCAGCCGGTCGTTGACGCCGCCGGGGGCCTGGTCAAGGTTTGTGTGGGCGTTGATTGCGGCAATGCGGTGCCGCGCCAGGAATAGGATGCTTCTGCCAACGCTGTCGCCGTCGGTGACGGACCGGGGCGCCGTGAAGATCAGCGGATGGTGGGTCACAATGAGGTCTGCGCCGATCTCCTCCGCCTCCTCGCAGACCGTCAGGAACGGATCCAGCGCCACGAGCACCTTGTGGACCTCGGCATTTTTTTCGCCGCAGAGCAGACCCACGTTGTCCCACTCCATCTTGAATTCCGGCGGCGCGAGCCGTTCCACCGCCGCCAGCACGTCACAAACTCTGACCATACTCTGCCTCCAGTTCCCGCAGCTCCCGCAGAGCTGTCTCGTAATACGCAAGCTTCTCCGCATCGCCGCCCTGCCGGAGGCCGCGGACCGTCTTCTCCATGCTCGCCGTCAGGCGGCGGAGGTAGTGCGGCAGCAGCGGACTGCCGCTTTCCCGGAGCTGGGGCGACACATACTGCGCCCCGGGCGAGAGCCAGACCGGCTCCCCCGTATACCGGGCCTCCAGCACCGTGTAGAGGAACCCGCCGTCCTCCACGAGCGTCTCCCGCAGGATCGCAAAGCCCTCGGCGCAGAGCGTCCGCCGGAGGTCCTGGCCCGAGGACTGGGGCTGGAGCACCAGGTATGTCCGCTCCGTTTTCAGCCAAGGGGCCGCCGCCAGGATAGCGAGGATGCAGTCCGCGCCCATCCCGGCGCAGACCACCGTGTCCACGCTGCCCGCCGCGACACTGGAAAGGCCGTCACAACAGCGGAAGGTCATGCGGTCCGCCGTCCCGTAGCGGGCGGCGTTTGTTCGCGCCTTTTCCAGCGGCTGCTCCCGAAGGTCCGAGGCGCAGACCGACGCCGCAATGCCCTCCCGCAGGAGGTAGATGCCGAGGTAGCCGTGGTCCGTGCCCACGTCGGCCACCCGTGCGCCGGGACGGACATAGGCGACGCAGGCCAGCAGCCGCCGGGAGATAGGTAGTTTCATGCTCTGCTCCGTTCAAAGAAAAAGGGAGGTCATCCCTCCCTTTTCCGCGTCATACTGTGATTCAGGCTTCCTCGTTTTCCTTCTCGGAGGCGACGATGAACTCGTTGACAGCCTTCACGAAGGCGTCGGCGTCCACGCCGTGGACCATGCAGGCCTCCTCGACGGTCTCGCCTCTGGAGGAGGGGCAGCCGAGGCAGTGCATGCCGATGGAGAGGAAGAAGGGCGCCGTCTGGGGCGCGAAATCAAGGATATCCCCGATGATGGTATTCTTGTTGATCTGGTAAGCCATAATTGGACCTCCGTTGCAATTATTTATGAACCTATTATAACCAGTCTCCGGCGAAAAAGCAACCGGAGATTCCGGTTTACGCGCTCAATCGTGAATCATGAGCTGGATGATCTCCTTGTCCGTGCCCACCATGCCGCGGTGAGCCAACGCGCCGACGGTGCGGATGGTGTTCTCGATGCCCTTTTTCACAATGCCGTCTCCCGCATAGAACTGGCTGCCGCTGCGCCACATTTGGTAGCCCAGCAGGGCAGCGTCCAGGGCCGAGGCGATCTTCGCCGCACAGGAGGCCTTCGCGCCGTCGCAGATGATGCCGGA
>CALICR010000146.1 GCA_938049125.1 uncultured Clostridia bacterium | reverse complement strand
TTCCGATCTAGATAGTACTCGGAAATGGTCTTTGGCGACTGCGCCTTGATGGTCTCGTGGTAAGAAAGAAACTCCCGCAGAATCTGCGGGGCGTCCTGATAGGTCATGGAAACGCACCTCCCGGGGCCATTGTAGCATACATCCGCCCTGAACGCAACAAAATCTTTATTTTGTTGCGTTCGCTAGGAATGTCACCAAAGCAGGGCACGTCTCGGTGGTCCGCTCTGCGCGGGCTGTCCGGGAGCGCCGCCTCTCTCCTGCGCGGCGTGCGCTGGAAAAAGCAGCCACGCCGGAGGGTTGGGTTCCGGCAGGGCTGCTGCAATCGGGATCATCAGGGAATTTCGTCGATGACGTCAGCATCGACGGCGGTGGCTTCGCGCACGGCGTTGTCCACCTTCTTTTTCAGCTTCTTGACGCAGCGGCTGACATAGATCACCGTAGCCAGGTCGGAAACGCCGTCCACGATCAGGGCCGCGCCGATGAAGTACATCAGCACCTCGGCGGACGCAAAGGGGTCCACCAGGATGAGCACACCCAGCGCCGCCGCCACGATGGCCAGCACCAGGACGCTGACCCAGCCGCGGATGTGCAGCCGCAGCAGATCCACGGCGTACTGGAGCTTCAGCGTGCCGTCCACGATCAGGACGATGCCGAGGATCGAGCTGAGGAAGCCGATCAGGAACTCCGGGTTCACAAAGATGAAAATGCCGAGTACGATGAACGCCGTCCCCTGCACCAGTCCGAAGGAACGGAACGGCAGGACGCGGCCCAGCCGCAGATAGCCGATGATGGCGGACACACCGCCGATGAAAAACGCCGCGCCGATCAGATAGCAGATGATCCGGCTGCACGAGTCCGGGAACGCCAGGAAAATGATGCCCGCAGCGATCAGGATCACCGCCACCCAGACGAGGTCCTTCCGGAAATTCCGGACCGCGCGTGTTGCTTCCTCCATAGGATAACTCCTCCAAACGTTGGTCTTGTCCTTTTATTATACGCGATCTGCACTGTTTTGCAATCCCCTTTCTGCCGCCGCGGGACCGATTTATGCATTCCTCTGATATTCGGCCTGCATTGTAAGGATAGATTTTCGGAATCGTCCCTTTACAAGGCGCAAATAATCATATAAAATAGTACAGAAAATCAGCATAGAGAACGAGGTGCTTTTGCATGGAACAGCAATCCAAAGTTCACAGAATCGGCGTCCTGACCAGCGGCGGCGATGCGCCCGGCATGAATGCAGCGGTCCGCTCCGTGGTCCGTTCGGCTTTGGCCCGCAACATTGAATGCATCGGGATCCGACGCGGCTGGCAGGGCCTCATCACCGGTGACATACAGCGGATGAGCGTCAACAGCGTGTCCCACATCATCGACCGCGGCGGCACCATCCTCTACACAGCCCGAAGCGATGAGTTCCGCACCGAGGAAGGTCAAAAAAAAGCAGTTGCCACCTGTAAACTGCTCGGTCTGGACGGTATAGTTGCCGTCGGCGGCGACGGCACCTTCCGCGGCGCACAGGCCCTTTCCCGCTACGGCGTTTCCGTCGTCGGCATTCCCGCCACCATCGACAACGACATCGTCTGTACCGACTACACCATCGGCTTCGATACGGCCGCCAACACGGCTGTGGAGGCCATTGATAAGCTGCGCGACACGATGCAGTCCCATGAGCGCTGCTCCGTTGTTGAAGTCATGGGCCGCGCGGCGGGTCACCTGGCGCTCTACGTGGGGCTTGGCGTCGGCGCGACGGCGGTGCTCATCCCGGAACGGCCTCTGAATTTCGAGGCCGACGTCATTGAGAAGATCCGCAGTGCCCGACTGAATGGCAAAACCCACTACATGGTCGTTGTGGCCGAGGGAGCGGGCAGCGCCTTTGATATCGCTGCCAAAATTCGGGAGACCATCTCCATCGATCCCCGCGTTACCGTCCTGGGCCACATCCAGCGCGGCGGCTCCCCCAGTGCCAGGGACCGCGTCATGGCCACACGCATGGGCTTCTGCGCCGTCGAAGCCCTGGCTGATGGCAAGACGAACCGTGTCATCTGCGTGAAAAATGCGAACCTCATTGATGTGGACATTGAAGAAGGACTCTCCATGAAAAAGGAAATCAATCCTCAGCAGTTCCGCATTCTGGAGGCCATGACGAACGGCTGACTCCCCTGCCCTATGCTTGCACACTGGCGTGCCGCGTTCCATTCTGAGCATTGACTTTGCCGCATGCAACGGGTATAATCATAAACTGGAATTGCATAGTTTCTTGTGGCTCCACGGTGCGCAGGTCGGCTGTGGGGCTGAACAAGAGAACGGGGTCCGAAGCCCCACACGGAACGGTGCTGTGGGTACCGAGAAGCTGCACCGTCGGCGGAAGCCGGTCATTGGGGTAACCTGAGAAGGCAGGCGCAGCCTTCGTCTGAGGTACAAGTCAGAAGAACTACAAGAAAAACAGCTTCGCGGAGCGCGCTCCGCGCTTTGGTGTTGCGTAAAAACGGTCGCGGCAGAGCTTTTGCGTCTGCCGCGGCCTTTTTCTGTGCAGAATTCCATATCCGCCAAACACGGCGGCGGAAATTCAAGAGCAATGAGGGCTTGGTATGAAAAAGAAGGTACGTTGGATCACGGAGACCGCCGTCCTGCTGGCGCTGCTGATCGCGGTGCAGGGACTGACGGCGGGGCTTGGGAATCAGTTCGTCACCGGCTCCTGCGTCAATTTGATTCTGGCCGTCGCCGCGGCGCTGGCGGGCCTCTGGAGCGGTGCGGCCATCGCGGTGCTCTCGCCCTTTCTGGCCTCCCTGCTGGGCATCGGGCCGAAATTCGTGCAGCTGCTCCCGGCGGTGGCCCTGGGCAACCTGGTATACGCGATCTTCTGGTACGCCGCGGCGGGCCGGAGCACGCGGACCCTCCTCACGCAGACGGCGTACTGGCTCGGCGCGGCTGCGGCCAAGTTCCTGACGCTCTACCTTCTGATGACCCGTCTACTGGTGCCCGCGCTGGTGCGCGGCGGCACGGTCCCGGAGAAGGCCGCCCAGGTGCTGAAGCTCCAGTTCTCCTGGCCCCAGCTCATCACGGCCCTGATCGGCGGCGCGCTGGCGCTGGCGGTGCTCCCGGCGCTGCGGCGCGCCCTACTCCGAACCTGAGGAGGTAAAATCATGCGCGGAATTCCCTCTTTGATCACAGACATCCGGAAAAACGTCTTCACTGAGGTGGCCCGGATGGCCTACGACGGCGGTGACTATACCCGGGCCGAGGACCTGCCCTACCGCATCGTCCCCGGCGACCGGCCGCTCCACCGGGAGTCCGTCTTCCTGGAGCGCGCCATCGCGGGCGAGCGGGTGCGGCTGGCCATGGGCCTCTCCATCCGGCCCATCCAGACGCGGACGCTGATGACCGAGGGCATGGACCACGCGGCCATTGCGGAGCAGTACTACGAGCCGCCCCTCATCAACATCATCCCCTACGCCTGCCATGCCTGCCCGACGAACCGCTACCGGGTGACCGAGGACTGCCAGAATTGCCTGGCGGCCTCCTGCCAGCAGGTCTGCCCCCGGAACGCCGTCTCCTTCGTCAACGGGAAAAGCTGGATCGATCCGGAGCAGTGCGTCCGCTGCGGCAAGTGCGCCGCGGCCTGTCCCTACCACGCCATCAATCACCTGGAGCGGCCCTGCCAGGCCGCCTGCGGCATGGACGCCATCGTCTCCGACGAGTACGGCCGTGCCGCCATTGACCAGGACCGCTGCGTGGCCTGCGGTCAGTGCCTCGTGACGTGTCCCTTCGGCGCCATCGTGGACAAGAGCCAGATCTTCCAGGTGATCCAGTCCATTTTGCAGGGCGACCGGGTCATCGCCATCGTGGCCCCGGCCTTTATCGGCCAGTTCAGCGGCAAGGTCTCCCCCGGAAAATTCGTGACGGCCATGAAAGCCCTCGGCTTTGACCGGGTCATGGAGGTCGCCATCGGCGCGGACCTCTGTACCATGGAGGAGGCCAGGGACTTCCTTGAAAAGGTCCCGGCAGAGCAGGACTATATGGCGACCTCCTGCTGCCCGGCTTGGCACAGCATGATCGAGAAGCTGTTCCCCGGTGAGATGCGCAAGATCTCCATGACGCTGACGCCCATGGTCTTCACGGCCCGGATGGTCAAAAAAGACTTCCCCGGCTGCAAGGTCGTCTTCGTCGGCCCCTGCGCAGCGAAAAAGCTGGAGGCCATCCGGGCGGACATCCGCTCGGACGTGGACTTCGTGCTGACCTTCGAGGAGCTCCAGGGCATGTTCGAGGCCAAGGAGATCGACTTCTCCGCCATTGAGGAGAAGAACTACCTGAATGAGGGCACCGGCGCGGGCCGCGGCTTTGCCGTGTCCGGCGGCGTGGCCAAGGCCGTCACGGAGCTGATCCGCAGCCAGCACCCGGACCTGGAGGTCCAGACCGCCCGGGCCGAGGGCCTGCGGGAGTGCCGGAAGCTGATGGCCCTGGCCAAGGCCGGAAAGTTCAAGGGCTGCCTGCTGGAGGGCATGGCCTGCCGCGGCGGCTGCGTCGCGGGCGCGGGGACCATCCTTCCCGTGGACAAGGCGGCAAAGCTGGTGGAAAAATACAGCCGGGAGGCCGCTGCCGCCAGCCCCACCGAGTCCGCCTACTGCGGCCGCGGCGAGAGCCTCGACTGAACCACTCCCCCGCTGAAGATCAAAGCCCCGGGAACCGAACGGTCCCCGGGGCTGCTTCGTTATTTGATCTCCATGGGGGTGATGGCCAGATAGTCGTCCAGGGTTCCGTCGTTCAGGCAGCACTCGATGATCCGGCGGCCGAGGGGATCGAGAGCGTCGGTCAGGTACTGGCGGATCTGGTCCTTGAAGAAGTCGGTCAGGATCTTCGCACCGGCGTCATAGCCCTTGTTCCCCAGCTTCGACTGGGTCTCCGGGCGGAGGAAGGTCTGGCGGACATACTGGCCGTCCAGCTTCATATCGACGAGGGCGTAGCCGAAGAGCGCGCAGCGGGCGGGCGTCAGGTGCTTCGCCTTCACCTCGCCGTTGTGCCGGGCCAGGTACTCGCGGGCAACCCATTCGCTCATGAACCCGATGTTGTACGCGCCGATGTGCTGGTTCGGGATCAGGACGTTCAGCGTCTTCGGGCAGCTCATGATCTGCTTCAGCAGCAGGTTGGCCTGGGTCACGCGGAGGCCCGTGGCGAAGGGCCAGTAGGATCCGACGCCCTCGCTCTTCATCCCGCCGCCGCCGTCGACGATGCTCGGGTTCTTGAAGCCGCGCGGGGACACGAGCCGCCACAGCCAGGCCAGGGACGGCGGAATGATGTGCAGCAGGCCCATAACGCCGTAATTCGGCTGGTCCGCCGTGGACGGCGGCATCCGCACGCCGAAGCTCCGGACATCGACGGACACCGGCTCCCGGGGCACGATGTGCTCGATCATATCCCGCGGGATAATGACGCGCGGGTTCGGGCAGGGCTGGCCGTTGGAATCCTTCACGTGCTCCCAGATGAGGCAGGTCGCGCCGGGCACGCCGTCCATGTTGAAGAACAGCAGGGGCCGTGAGGGATGGATCGAGGCCTTTTCATAGATGGGGTTATTGCCGTAGGCGTGGAGGCTGTCCATGCGGAGGAACCAGCCCGCCTCGGCGTCCACGATGCGCAGCTTGCCGCCCGCTGGGTCCTGATAAGCCGCATGGCACATGGCCATGTCGTCAGAGATGGGCGAGACGCTGCACGATTCGCGGAGATCGAGGTAGTACCGCTCCCCCGTCACCACGTGGGTGCCGAGCAGCAGGCGGTTATCCGGCTCACGCTTGAAATCCTCGAGCATTTCGCTCTTGCCGCCGCCGGACGCGCCTTCGTGCATGAAGACGGTCTCGTTTTCGTAGGGCGTCTCCACCAGGGCGGAGGAGGCGTGGCAGCAGACCCAGCCCTCGTGCTCGCCGATGTCCAGCAGCACGGAGTAGACGCCCTTCTTGGCCGAGGGGCCGGGATAGAGGTTGTAGGCGAAGACCTCGTGGAGCGATTCGCTGCGGTTGTGGACCACGACCTGCCTGCCGTCGAAGTGCGTGTGGCGGAAGGGCGGCGCGACGTAGATGATGGCCCGGGGCGTATAGTCCTCAGGGATGTCCTGGATCGCCACGAAGCCCTGCATATTGGCCAGGGCCAGGGCGAAGAAGGCCGCGTTCGCCGGGCAGACCAGCAGGCTGTCATAGCCCTGGTCCGGCGCGCCGGCTTTGAAGGGCAGCAGGATCACGCGCTGGCCCGCGAACCAGTCCATGGTCTCCTGGCGGAGCTGGGCGAAGGGATAGCCGAAGCGATCCTCGAACCGCGGCTTGTCGGTGGGCAGGTCGTCGCTGATGACCATGGAGTTGGGGTCGCGGCGGCGCATATAGTCCTCCATGAAATTGACGGATGCGCCGTTCTTGCAGCGGATGACCTCCGCCTCCTTGACGGTGCCCTTGCCCACGATGTTGTAGACGACGTCGTAGCGGGAGGAGTGCGTCGGGCCAAAGACCAGCTCGTCAAGCTCCTCCTGGGTCTCGATGTAGGCGATGGACCGGCAGCGCTGGAGCGCCGCGCGCAGATCCTCCGGCAGCACAAAGCGGCCAAAATATGCGTCAACCATTCTGTATTCCTCCGTGTTCAAAATTCAGGCCCGGACATGGGCCCGTTCCATTTTATCGTGCTGTTGTCACCTATATACTATATCAGATCACTTCAAAAAGCTATATAAAATAGCAAGATAAATATTCATAGGTAGTATTTTCGTATAAATTGCAGCGTTTCAAGAGAATATAATTGTGTGTTTTAACCACGTGCGCCCAGCGGCGGAAGCGCGCAAAAGAAGAGGAAGCGGACGTTCCGCTTCCTCTTCTTGGTCAATCTTCTGATTTTCGCCGCCCGGCGGCTTCACGCCTTCGGGTGGTACTTGTGGTAGACGTTTTTGAGGTTCTGCTTGACGAGCTGGGCATAGACCTGGGTGGAGGAGATGTCGCTGTGGCCCAGCATCTCCTGGATGGACCGGAGGTCCGCGCCGTTCTCAAGCAGGTGGGCCGCAAAGCTGTGGCGCAGGGTATGCGGCGTGATGTCCTTCTTGATCTTCGCCTTTTCCAGATCG
>CALICR010000145.1 GCA_938049125.1 uncultured Clostridia bacterium | reverse complement strand
ATCTTGGTTCCTCCTGTCTGCGCGTTTTTCAGTATACCAAATCAAACTGCAAAATTCACGCAACTGCATTCTGCAACAAGCGTGCCGGACAAGTTCCGCCCCTCAGTCGGCCAGATCCGGACGCTGCGGCTCCGCCGCCGGGTCCGGGCGCTTTTCATAGCGGTCGAGGTTTGCGCGGATCACGATCTGCGGCGTGATCATAATGCGCTTTTCCACCGGGCGGAGGCCGGAGATCACATAGTAGAGGTTCCGGACCGCCTCATAGCCCATCCGGAACGGGTCCATAAACAGCACCGCCGACAGGGTCCCATCCCGGAGATAGGCCGCCGTCTGATCCAGGATCTCCGTCCCGATGACGGTGATCCGTTCCTGAAGCTCCAGCTCCCTGACCCGGCGGCAGATAGGCGCCGTGACACCGGTGCAGCAGTAGATGGCATTCAGGTCCGGCATCTCCATCAGGAGCTGATCCGCCGCGTAATAGGCGATCCGCGCATCGTCCCGGTGCTCCACCACGTCCGCGACCTGAATCCCGGCGCTCCGGCAGCCGGAGGTGAAGCCCTCAAGATAATTCCGGTGCAGCGGAAACTCCTTCTGCCCCAGAAAGATCGCCGCCCGGCTCCCCGGGCCGAGACCCTTCATAGAAAGAAGCTCCGCAGCAATCCGCCCGGCCATCTCCGCATCGGGCATGACCGAGAACTCCATATAGCTCTCCTCCACGCCCTGGTCGGTATAGATCGTGGCCATCCGGACGCTCCGCTCCCGCAGATGCTCCGTGATTGCAAGCTCCTGCTCTGTAATCGCTTTCCCCGTGTAGAAAATGACCCCGTCAAAGCCCTCCTCCGAAATGCGGAGCAGCTGCTCCTGCAGGCTGCGGGCATAATCCTGCGGCTCGATTCGGATGATCTTCCCGCTGACCTGACGGCCGGACAGCTCAAAGAGCGCCGTGTTGATGCCCTCCTCGATCATTCCCTGGAACTCCGGGGCAACATTGCGCAGCAGGACCGCAATCCGGACCGGCCGCTCGATCAAGCCAGGCGAAAGCCGCTCCAGATGATACCCCATATCCCGCGCTGTCTGCCGTATGATCTGCGACGTCGAGCTGCTGACCATCCCGGTCCCGCTCAGCGCCCGCTGCACCGTTGTCAGCGATACGCCCAAGCGGCCCGCGATGTCGCGCATTGTCACCTTTTTGCGATTATTCTGCATATTCCATCATCCTTCCGTGTTCTTTTATTTTATCCCACCTTTTTCTCACTTGCAATATTCGTACATTTCAATTTGCGTGCGCGCGCCTGCGGCATCAGAAGCGGACCGCTGCGCCGTCCGTGCCGTAGGTCACCAGGTCGCGGTCCCGGATCTGGGCGTCCATCGCCTGGAAATATGCCTCCTTCGAGGGGTAGCGGGGCACAAACTGCCCGAGCACGCGCCGGGCCTCGGCGGCCCCGTCGCGCAGCAGCGTCCGGAGCAGCAGATACTGGCACTGGGCCGAACGTACGCAGGCATTCTCCGGGTCCACGATCCGGAACGTGTCGCCATGGCAGGGGCCTCGCGCGCCGGAGACGTTCGGGTGGATGACCGGCATGATGCAGCTAAGGTCGCCCATATCCGTCGAGCCGGTGGACCAGCCCTCGTTCGGGTCCACCTGGTCCTCCCCGGCCAACTCCCGCATACAGCGCAGGCCGATCTCCGAGAGGACCGGATCGTTGATGAGCGGCGCAAAGGCCGGACGGTCGGCGCAGTGCACCTCCGCGCCGAGCGCCAGCGCGCCCGCCGCCAGCGCCCGGGTAAACTTCCGGTCCGCCTCCGCAATGGCCTCGATGGACGCGCCCCGGACGTAGCTGCTCAGCACCGCGCGGTCCGGGATAATGTTCACACTGCTTCCGCTCTCCGTCAGAATGGGGTGGATGCGGATATGGTCCTCATCCCGGAACGTCTCCCGCAGCGCATTGAGTGCGCTCAGGGCCTCCGAGGCCGCGTAAAGCGCATTGACGCCCAGATGCGGCTGGCCGCCCGCATGGGCCGCCTTTCCGTGGAAGGTGACCGTCTTCGTCACACAGCCGTTGCTGCCGCTTCCCAGGGTGAAACGGAAGCGCTCGGATACGCCTGTATGGAAAAGGTAGGCCAGGTCCACGCCGTCTAAGAAGCCGCGGCGCAGAAATTCCGCCTTTCCGCCCAGGTAGGTGAGCTTTCCCTGCTTCCGGAGCTGCTCCCGCAGCTCGACCTCGATCATTTCCTCCGCAGGGACCGCCATCAGGCGGACGGACCCGCTCAGCCCCTCCAGTGCGCCCGGCTCCCGCAGGGCCAGCGCAATTCCAAGCAAGGCCGCGCATTGAGCATGATGGCCGCAGGCATGGGCGCGCCCGTTCACCGCCTCTGGGTGATTCGGCATCAGGAGGGCGTCCAGCTCCGCGAGGATCAGGACCCGCGGACCGGGCCGCCCCGTATCCAGGTCGGCAAAAAAGCCAGGGATATCACCCGCATAGCGCACCGAATACCCCGCCTGCTCAAACTGCGTGCCCAGCCAGGACGAGGTGTTCCACTCCTGGAACCCGGTCTCCGGGTGTGCCCAGATATATCGCTCCGCCTGCAAAATTTCGTCCCGGTGCTTCTCCACCAGACGGGTGCAGCGTTCCAATTCTGTCATTGACGGTCTCCTCCTATCCGCACGGTTTCGGTTTTCTTGCTGCGGACCGCGCCCGGTCCACGTCGTTTCGCAGAATACAGATCTCTCCCGGCGTCAGCAGGCGCAGCTCGCAGTCCGGCGCCAGCTCCCTAAATTCCCGGATCGCCGCCATCGGGTCGCCGCCGTGGGCCGCAAAGGTCCAGAAATGGTGGGGAATGCAGAGCCGCAGGCCCAGCTGTGCCGCCAGCTGCGCCGCCTCTCTCCCGTTCAGGTTTCCGAAGGCTCCATTGATTGGAAGCAGTCCGACCTCCGGCCGGCAGGTCAGCGCAGCCCCCAGGCGCTCCGGCGTCAGCGCCGTGTCGCCGGAATCGTAGAGCCGCAGGAAGCCAAGATCGAGCAGAAAGCCCAGAGCCTCCGGCGCGAGGCTGCCGTGGTCACAGTCCACTGCCAGCAGGCCGATGCCGCCCAGATTGACGCGGTCGCCCTTCCGCAGCTCATGGACGCAGGAGACGTCCGCCCCGGCGGCCAGGAGCTTTTCGGCCCCGGGTCCGTTGGTATAGCACGGGGTCCCGCCCCGGAGCAGCGCCGGAAGGGACTCCAGATCCAGATGGTCCCCGTGCTCATGGGTACAGAGCACGGCGTCAAGATGCAGCTCTCCGGGCTGGAACAGCGGCGCGGTCAGCCGCTTGTAGGCAAGGCCGTCCCGCTCCCGGAAGCTGTGGTACACAAAGTCGCTCAGATAGGGATCGATGGCGATCACGGCCCCGTCCGCCGTTTTCAGCAGGAAGCCCGCCTGCCCGAGCCAGACCAGCGCGGCGCTCCCCGATTCGACACGAAGTGCCTGAAATTTTTCTGCAAAGCTTGCCATATCGTACCTCAGAGCTGATTGCAGCTCAGTCCAAAGCTGTCGTCCGCGGCCTCCTGGAGCATCTCGCAGATTGACGGGTGTGGATGGACCGCCTGGGCCAATTCCTCCACCGTCGCCTCCGCGCACATGGCCGCCGTCAGTTCTCCGGCCAGCTCCGTCGCCCGCTCGGCCACCGCCTGCGCGCCGAGCAGCTCTCCCGTCTCCGCGTCGGAGAGCAGCCGGATGAAGCCCGCCGTCTCGCCCAGCGACGCGCTGCGCCCGTTTGCCGCGGCCCGGAACGTGCCGGTGCGGACGTTCCTTCCGCTGCGCGCCGCCTGCTCCGCCGTCATGCCGACGGAGACCGCCTCCGGACTGGTATAGACGCAGAACGGCACGGTCAGCGCCCCGGACGCTGGGAACCCGGCGATCTCGTCTGCGACACGCTTCCCCTGGGCCGCCGCGGCCTGGGCGGTGCAGGGCCCGCCGGTCATATCGCCCACCGCATAGATGCCCGGGACGTTGGTCCGCATCCGTGCATCTACGGGGACCATCCCCCGGAGCGTCTGCACCCCTGTCCGTTCCAGCCCGAGATCCCGGAGCGCTGCACGCCTGGCATCCGGGAAGAGCACCGCCTCCGTCTCCAGCGAGACCGTCTCTTCGCCCTGGCGGCAGGTGCAGTGCAGCCCTTCTTCGATTTGAAGCAACTCTGTCTCCTTCAGAATCTTTACACCGCGCTTTTGAAGCGCACGCTCCAGCTCCGCGGAGACATCCGCGTCAAACTCCGGCAGCAGCTGCCGTCCCGCCAGCAGCACCCTGACCTGGCAGCCCAGGGAGGAAAACAGCTCCGCGAACTCCGCCGCTGCAATGCCGCCGCCTGCAAGGATCAGGGAGCCGGGCAGCGTCTCCCGCGTCAGGATCTCCTCCGCCGCATAGACGCCGGAAAGCTCCGCGCCCGGCAGCTCCGGACGCGTCGCCGCCCGTCCGGTCGCGAGGACAATGGCACCCGCCCGGAACCGCGCATCGTCCACTGCGACGCAGCCAGGCCCGTCCAGAGAGGCCGTCCCCCGGAGCACCTCCACCCCGGTGCCGCGCAGCAGTGCGCCGACGCCGCCCACGAACTTGGCCACGACCCGGTCCGTTCTCGCACGCAGCTTCGCATAGTCCAGCCGGACATTCTCCGCCGTCACGCCGAATTTTGCCGCGCCGCACACCGTCCGGTAGACCGCCGCGCCGTGCAGCAGCGTCTTGGTCGGGATGCACCCGCGGTTGAGGCAGGTCCCGCCCAGGCTGTCCTTTTCGACCAGCAGGACACGCTTGCCCCGCTTGACCGCGCGGACCGCGCAGGTATACCCGCCCGGCCCGCCGCCGATCACGATGATATCATACTGTTTTTCCGCCATCGCAAAATCCTCACAGCATCAGATACGGCTGCTCCAGCAGCATTTTCAGCCGGTGCAGGAATCTCGCCGCCGGTGCTCCGTCCACGACCCGGTGGTCAAAGGTCAGCGTCAGCTGCATGACCGGGCGTATCACAACGGCGTCCCCGTCCACGGCAGGCAGCTTCTGCACCGCGCCGACGGCCAGGATCCCTGTCTCCGGCGTGTTTAGGATCGCCTGGAACGCCTCGATCCCGTACATTCCGAGATTCGACACCGTAAAGGTCCCGCCGCTGCACTCGTCCGGCCGGAGCCGGTTGGACTTTGCCCGGGCCCCGAGGTCCCGCGCCGCTGCGCTGAGCTCCGGGAGGCGCAGCCGCTCTGCACCGCGGAGCACCGGAACAAGGAGGCCGTTTTCCGTCGCCGCCGCCACACCCAGGTTCACGGTCTCCGAAAGCTCAATGCCCCGCTCCGTCAGGCGGCTGTTCAACAGCGGAAAGTCAGGGAGCGCCCGGGAGACCGCGAACAGGACAAGATCATTGTAGGAGATTTTCCGCTCCTGCTGCCGGAAGGCCTCGCGCAGCGTTGCCGCCTCCGTCATGTCCACGCGGATCGTCTCCCAGAGCTGTGCCTGGGTCTGAAGGCTGCGCAGCATTTTCTCTCCGATGATGCGCCGAGCCCCGGCATAGGGCAGGACCTGCACCTCCGTCTGCGGCTCCGCATCGGGGAGGTCCGCCCGCGTAATCTTTCCGTGCGGCCCGGAGCCGCGCAGGGAGTCCAGGGGAATTTCGCGCCGGGCCGCAAGCTTCCGCGCCAGCGGCGTTGCCGGTATGCGCTCCGGCTCCATGGGGATATCACGCTCGATCAGCAGGCCGTCCGGCCCCGTGGCCGTCAGGCCGGAAAGCTCGATGCCCCGCTCCTCCGCGCGAAGCCTGGCCCGCGGGGAGGCAAAGACTCGGTCGTTCGCCGGGACCGCGAGACCGGGCTGCGTCTGCACCGGCTCTGCCGGTTCTGCCGCCGCCGGTTTTTCCTCCGGCTCGGACCGGGCCGGCTCCTCCGCCTTCTCCCCGGGCACGCCGACCACCGCGATGGGCTCCGCCACGGGCACCGTATCTCCGGCGGGGTGCAGGATCCGCAGCAGCGTTCCGCTGCACGCCGCATCGATGGAGATCGTCAGCTTGTCCGTCTCAATCTCAAACAGCGGCTCCCCGGCCTTCACGGCATCGCCCTCCGCCGCAAACCACTGCACGATCGTCCCTTCCGTCATTTGAAGCCCCTGCTTGGGCATGATGATGTTTGTCGCCATACTTTGCTCCTTACCGATAGAGAACCCGTTTTGCCGCCGCGGCGATCTCCGGGACCTGGGGCGTCGCCGCATTCTCCAGCGGGATGCTGAACGGCAGCGGGCAGGCCTTGGTCCCCAGCCGCACCACCGGCGCGTCCAGATACCGGAATGCGCGCTCCGAAACCTCTGCCGCTACCTCCGCGCCCCAGCCCGCCGTCCGGTGCGCCTCGTGGACGATGACCAGCCTCCCCGTCTTTCGGACGCTCTCCACGATC
>CALICR010000144.1 GCA_938049125.1 uncultured Clostridia bacterium | reverse complement strand
GGGTCCCGCGAAGATCAGCAGAAAAATGGCGCGTATCGGTACCGATACGCGCCATTTCTGTTTTACGCCCCATCAAACCTTCGGGGCGCGGGTTTTCTGCGGCTCAGTCCATCCTCGGCAGGCTGGCGAAGCCCTTTTCGAGGTCCTCGTCCGTGGGAACGGAGTCGATCATGGTGCCGTTGTTGAACTGCTCGTAGGCCTTGAGGTCGAAGTAGCCGGTGCCGGTCAGGCCGAAGAGGATGGTCTCCTCCTCGCCGGTCTCGCGGCAGCGGACGGCCTCGTCGATGGCGGCGCGGATGGCGTGGCTGCTCTCCGGCGCGGGCAGGATGCCCTCGACCCGGGCGAACTGCTCCGCCGCCTCGAAGACGCTGGTCTGCTCCACGGCCCGGGCCTCCATCAGCCCGTCGTGGTAGAGCTGGGAGAGGGTGGCGCTCATGCCGTGGAAGCGGAGGCCGCCGGCGTGGATGGGCGAGGGCATAAAGCCGCTGCCCAGCGTGTACATCTTCGCCAGCGGGCAGACCATGCCGGTGTCGCAGAAGTCGTAGGCAAAGCGGCCCCGGGTGAGGCTGGGGCAGGACGCCGGCTCCACGGCGATGATGCGGTAGTCCGCCTCGCCGCGCAGCTTCTCGCCCATGAAGGGCGCGATGAGGCCGCCGAGGTTCGAGCCGCCGCCGGCGCAGCCGATGATGACGTCCGGCTTGACGCCGTACTTGTCCAGCGCCGCCTTCGCCTCCAGGCCGATGACGGACTGGTGCAGCAGCACCTGGTTCAGCACGCTGCCGAGAACGTAGCGGTAGCCCTCCCGGCTGGCCGCGGCCTCCACGGCCTCGGAGATGGCGCAGCCGAGGCTGCCGCCGGTGCCCGGGAACTCGGCGAGGATCTTGCGGCCCACGGCGGTGGTGTCCGAGGGCGACGGGGTGACGCTGGCGCCGTAGGTCCGCATGACCTCCCGGCGGAAGGGCTTCTGCTCATAGCTCACCTTGACCATGTACACCCGGCAGTCGAGGCCCAGGTACGCGCAGGCCATGGAGAGGGCGGTGCCCCACTGGCCCGCGCCGGTCTCGGTGGTGACGCCCTTCAGGCCCTGCTCCTTGGCGTAGTAGGCCTGGGCGATGGCGGAGTTCAGCTTGTGGGAGCCGGAGGTGTTGTTGCCCTCGAACTTGTAGTAAATTTTCGCCGGGGTCTTGAGCTGTTCCTCGAGGCAGTAGGCCCGGACCAGCGGCGACGGGCGGTACATTTTGTAGAAGTCCCGGATTTTTTCGGGGATGGGGAAATAGGCCGTGGTGTCGTCCAGCTCCTGGCGGACCAGCTCGTCGCAGAACACGTGGCGCAGCTCGTCGAAGGTCATGGGCTGATGGGTGCCGGGGTTCAGCAGCGGCGCGGGCTTATGTTTCATATCCGCGCGCAGGTTGTACCAGGCCGTGGGCATCTCGGACTCGCTGAGGTAAATTTTGTAGGGAATTTCTGCCATGATAAGCGCTCCTTTCGCGTGCGCGGGGTACAAAAAAGCCTGCCCCCGCAATCCAAAAATTGACTGCTGGGACAGGAGATATCCTGCGGTGCCACCCGGCTTGACGCTGCGCGTCCTCTCGTCGGCGTGCCTGCACACGCCCGGCCTTGATAACGGAGCGCCTGCTCCGGCTCGCCTACTTGCCTTCGGCTCGCCCTCAGAAGCCCATTCGGTCCCAAGCTCCGCGCCGCGCTCCCACCGTCCGCGGCTCGCTGTGCCGGTCTCCCTTCGGACCTACTCACACTTCTTCAACGGTTTTGATTGGCTGCATTCTAGCACCGCCCGGACCCGCTGTCAAGCCCGCGCCGGAAATTTATGGGACCGCACAAAGAAAGAGGGATGACAGCCGCGCGATTTTGTGCTATGCTGATAAGCACTACGAAGGGAGGAGAATCCCATATGAAGAAACCAACGCTGCGCCCTGCGGCGCTCCTGCTGGCGCTGCTGCTGGCGCTCAGCCTTACGGCCTGCGGCGCGGAGACGCCGGAGCAGGTCCTGAAGACCGCGGGCGACAACCTGAACGGAGCCGATAGCCTGGGCTACACCCTGGAGGTGGCCATGACCCTCACGTCCGGCGGCCAGGACCTGGACGTCTCCCTCACCGCCGACGGCGAGACCACCAAGGACCCCGCCGTGACCCATACCGCCATGGCCATCGACCTCGGCGGCCTCATGCGCGCGGACATGGAGATGTACACGGAGCAGGGCGGGGACGGCAGCGTCACCGTCTTCGCCGGCATGGCCGACTTGGGCGGCGACGTCCAGTGGTCCCGCCAGACCGCCGCGGTCGAGGACCCGGAGAACGTCACGTCCACGGCCCAGGGGGCCTACAGCTTCCTCGCCGGCGTCGCGGACATCCGGGAGAACGGCCGGGAGACCATCGACGGCGTGGAGGCGACCCGCTATGACGCCGTCGTCACCGGCGAGACCATGGAGGCACTGCTGAACGCCACCGGCGCCATGGACAGCCTCAGCGGTTCCGTCCTGAACGGCGCGGACCCCGGCATGCTCACCGAGGACCTCGGGGACCTCCCCGTCTGCGTCTGGGTGGACCCGGCGAAGAAGCTGCCGGTCCGCATCGCCTTCGACATGACGGACCTGATGCAGTCCCTGCTGGAGAAGCTGACCACCGCCGGCGGGGTAGACCTTGCCGTCTCCGACACCACCTTCACCATGACCTTCCGCGACATCGGCGCCGTCGGGACCATCGAAATCCCCGAAGAAGCCAGAGCGGCGGAGTAAATAGAACGATGCAGGCCCGGGCCCCGGAGGGGCCTGGGCCTGTTTTTTGCTGTGTCCGCATACCCCGTCCTCCCTCCGCATAGGCTCTAGCACAACGATGGGAGGGAACGAACATGAAACACCGGATGACGGCGCTGCTGCTGGCGCTGCTGCTGACCCTGACGCCCCTGCCGGTCCGGGCGGCGGAGCCGGAGGCCGCGGGCCCCGACGTCACCGCCCCGGCGGCGGTGCTGATGGAGCGCGCCACGGGCACGCTGCTCTTCGAAAAGAACGCCCACGAGGCCCTGCCCCCGGCCAGCGTCACGAAGGTCATGACCCTGCTGCTGGTCCTGGAGGCCCTGGACGAGGGCCGCATCGGCTGGGACGACACGGTCACGGCCTCGGAGGCCGCCGCCGCCAAGGGCGGCAGCCAAATTTATCTGGAGCCGGGCGAAGGCCTGCCGCTCCGGGAGATGCTCAAGTCCGTGGCCGTGGCCTCGGCCAACGACTGCGCCTGCGCCCTGGCGGAGCACGTGGCGGGCAGCGAGGCGGCCTTCGTGGACCGCATGAACCGCCGCGCCGCGGAGCTGGGCATGGCGGACACCCACTTCGTGAACTGCACGGGCCTCGACGACGGCCCCGACGCCGCTGCCCACCGCACCTCGGCCCACGACATCGCCCTCATGTCCCGCGCCCTGCTCGCCCACGACGAGATCCGGGACTACACGACGATCTGGATGGACTCGGTCCGGGACGGCCGCTTCGGCCTGGCGAACACCAACAAGCTCATCCGCTTCTACCCCGGCGCCACGGGCCTCAAGACGGGCTACACGTCCCGGGCGGGTTACTGCCTCTCGGCCTCGGCGGAGCGCGGCGGCGTCGAGTACATCGCGGTCGTGCTCGACTGCGCCAGCTCCGCCGACCGCTTCTCGGACGCAAAGGTCCTGCTCGACTACGGCTTTGCGAACTACGCCCTCGTGACGCCGGAGGCGGAGACGGCGACGGTCCCCGTCCGCCTCGGCATGGCCCCGGAGGCCGAAGCGGTGCTGCAAGACGCAGGCCCCCTGCTGCTCCCCAAGGGCGACGCCGCCCGGGCGGAGCAGGAGGCGGAGCTGACCGAATCCGTGGAGGCCCCGGTGGAGGCGGGCCAGCGCCTCGGCACCCTCCGCATCCGCTCCGGCGAAGCCGTGGTGGCCGAGCTGCCCCTCGTCGCCGCCGCCCCGGTCCCCCGCCTGACCTTCTGGGAGTCCGCAAAACGCGTCCTCCGCGCCGCAGTCGGGGCCTCGGTCTGATTTCCGCACCGTGGATCTTGCGCCGCAGGCGCAAAACCGCACTACGCGGAACTATCCCGCGGCTTCCCCACGCGGCAGGCCGCGCGGGGTCCCCGATTGCCCTTTCCGCCCGCTCCGCCCTCTCCGCCCTCTCCGGCCTCCCCGCCCTCTCCGGCCTCTCCGCCCGCTCCGTCCTCGCTTCGCTCGGCCACCTCTCCCAGAGGGAGCGGCAAGGGAGGCTTGCCGCACCGCCCCTTGGCTCTCTCTTTGGGAGAGCTGTCACCGCAGGTGACTGAGAGGGACAAAAAAGCCCTGTCCTCCTGGGGAGGACAGGGCTTTCTGCTTTGAAACCTTAATCCTTGACGATCTCCTTCGCCGCGGCGGCCATGCCGGCCAGGCCCTGGAGCTCCGAGGGAATGATGAGCTTCGTCGCCTTGCCGTCGGCGATGCTCTTCATGGCCTCCAGGGACTTGAGCTTGACGACCTGGTCGTTGGGCGCGGCCTCGTTCAGCATCCGCAGGGAGTCGGCGGTGGCCTTCTGCACGGACAGGATGGCCTGGGCCTCGCCGTCGGCCTTGAGGATGGCGGCCTGCTTCTGGGCCTCGGCCTGGAGGATCGCAGCCTCCTTCTCGGCGGTCGCCTTGAGGATGGCGGCCTCCTTCTCGCCCTCAGCCACGAGGATCTGGCTCCGCTTCTGGCCCTCGGCCTGGAGGATGGCCTGGCGGCGGTCGCGCTCGGCCTTCATCTGCTTCTCCATGGAGTTCTGGATGTCCTGCGGCGGCAGGATGTTCTTCAGCTCGACGCGGTTGACCTTGATGCCCCAGGGGTCGGTGGCCTCGTCGAGGATGGCGCGCATCTTCGTGTTGATGACGTCGCGGGACGTGAGGGTCTGGTCCAGCTCGAGGTCGCCGATGATGTTGCGCAGGGTGGTGGCCGTCAGGGTCTCCATGGCCATCATGGGCTGCTCAACGCCGTAGGCATAGAGCTTCGGGTCCGTGATCTGGAAATAGACCACGGTGTCGATCTGCATGGTGACGTTGTCCTTG
>CALICR010000143.1 GCA_938049125.1 uncultured Clostridia bacterium | reverse complement strand
GTCTTGATGCCGACACCGGCCAGGCCACCCGCGACGGAGCCGGGGTTGAATGCACCCTTGAAGATGGCGGAGAAGGCCTCGGGAATGCGGCCCGCCTCGGCAAAGATGACGCCGAAGGAGGCGATGATGTACAGAATCGCCATAACGGGCACCAGCAGGGCGCAGACATCCGCGATGCGCTCGATGCCGCCGACGAGGACGATGAAGGCGACGATGGCCGCAACAATGCCGATGACAAGGGCGATGGTGTGCTGCTGTCCATCCGTGGTGGGGACAAAGTTGTGGATCGCAGTGTTGACGGTGCTGGCGATGGTGTTGATCTGGGTCATGTTGCCAATGCCGAAGGAGGCGAACATGCCGAAGATTGCAAAAATCACGGCTAGGAACTTGGCTTTCTTGCCGAGGCCGTTCTCAATGTAGTACATAGGACCGCCGACCCAGTCGCCCTTTTCGTTGCGCTGGCGGTAGCGGATGGACAGGGTGACCTCCGCGAACTTGGTACACATACCGAGCAGTGCGGAAATCCACATCCAGAACACGGCGCCGGGGCCGCCGATGGCGATGGCGCCCGAGACGCCGGCAATGTTGCCGGTGCCAATGGATGCGGCCAGCGCCGTACACATGGCCTTGAAGGGGGAGACGGAGCCTTCCTTGGCCTCCGTCTTTTGAAGGGCCTTGCCCGCCGTGTTCTTCATGATATGTCCGAAGTGCGTGAACTGCGGGAAGCCGCAGCGGATGCTGAGGTAAATACCGGTGCCAAGAATTATGACCATGGCCGGGATGCCCCAGACGATACCGTTCAGAGTCCGTTCGATGCCCCCGTCTCCGAACAACAGGTTGATAAAGTTCTCCATACATTCTCTCCTTTTCCTTAAGATTTCCGTTTCAATTTGTGATGCTGCACCAAATATATCTCATTTCCCTGTCGCTATCAAGTGTTTTTGCACAATTCGGTGCGTTCAAAAATATTTTCATAGCATTGAACAAAATTTTGGAATAATTTTTGGTGCTGTTTACACATCTTGCGCTATTTGTTCTCGTGTTTGCGGTGAGCGCAGCATTTGCCCGCTTTACTTGGCAAAAGCTGCGGCAGGCAGCAGGCCAGAAGAGGTCGCCCCGACGCGTCCTTCGGAACACAGAAAACGGCCGCCGTGCCATGGCACGGCGACCGTCTGAATCGCCTTATTCAAAGAGTTTTTTCATCTTCTCCGCGAAGGACTTTTTCTTGGCGTTCGCGCCCTCAGCGGACTCATCGAACCTGCGCAGCAGCTCCTTTTGCTCGCGGGTGAGGCGCGTCGGCGTCTCGACCACTACGGTGACAAGCTGGTCGCCGCGGTTCTTATAGCCCACATAGGGCATACCCTTGCCCTTAAAGCGGAACGTGGTGCCGGTCTGGGTGCCCTCGGGCACACGGTAGCGGACCTTGCCGTCCAGGGTCGGGACCTCGATCTCCGCGCCAAGCGCTGCCTGGGCGAAGGTGATGGGCATTTCGCAGAGCACGTTTGCCCCGTCGCGCTCAAAGATCTCGTGGGGCTGGACGCGCACCTCGACGATGGCGCTGCCGCGGCTCCCGCCGTTGCTGCCGACGCTGCCCTCGTTCCGGACGCGGATGGACTGGCCGTCGTCGATGCCCGCGGGGATCTTGACGGGAATCTTCTTGTTCACGCGGACCTTGCCCTTGCCGCGGCATTTGGGACAGGGGTCCTTGATGATCTTGCCCGTGCCGCCGCAGCGGGAGCACGGGGATGCCTGGGCAAAGGTGCCGAAGGCCGTCTGCCGCGTGGTGCGGACGGAGCCGGTGCCATGGCAGCTGGGGCAGGTCTCCGGCTGGGAGCCGTCCTTTGCGCCGGTGCCGTGGCAGGCAGCGCAGTCCTCGACCCGGGTGACCGTGACCTCCTTCTGGCAGCCCTTGGCCGCCTCCTCAAAGGTGATCGTCACCTGAGCGCTGACGTTCTCGCCCTGGCGCGGGGCATTCTGGCGGGCGGAGCCGCCGCCGAAGCCACCGAAGCCGCCCCCGAACAGATCGGAGAAGATGTCTCCGAAGCCGCCGAAGCCTCCAAAGCCGTCGAACCCGGCGCCGCCGCCCGCGCCGCCTGCGCCGTAGTTCGGATCGACGCCCGCAAAACCGAACTGGTCGTAGCGGGACTTCTTTTCCGCGTCGGACAGCACCTCGTAGGCCTCGTTGACCTCCTTGAACTTCTCCTCGGCGCTCTTGTCACCGGGGTTCTGGTCCGGGTGGTACTTCATCGCCAGCTTGCGGTAGGCCTTCTTGATCTCGTCCGGCGAGGCGTTCTTGTCGACGCCCAGCACCTCATAATAATCTCTCTTGTTCTCACTTGCCATGAGACTTCACCTCTCACTCGGGGCTTTCTTTCAGGATAACGCCGCAGGGGAGGGCCGAAGCCCTCCCTTCCCGGCGTAATGCGCACACGTGCTTACTTATTGCCGTTGTCGTCCACGACCTCGTAGTCGGCGTCGACCACGTTGTCATCACCGCCCTGGTTCGGGGCAGTGCCGCCGTTCGGCGCGCCCTGCTGGGCCGCCTGCTGCTGGTACAGCTTCTCGGACACGGCGTAGAAGGCCTTCTGGACCTCCTCGGTCGCGGCCTTAATGGCCTCGACGTCATTGCCCTTGTTCTTCTCCTTCAGGTTCTCGATGGCGGCCTGGATGGGCGCCTTTTCGCTCTCGGAGACCTTGTCGCCCAGCTCGCCCAGGGTCTTTTCGGTCTGGTAGATCATCTGGTCGGCGGCGTTGTGGGCATCGACCTCGTCCTTGCGGGCTTTGTCCTCGGCGGCGTACTGCTCGGCCTCCTTGACGGCCTTGTCGATGTCCTCCTTGGAGAGGTTGGAGGAGGA
>CALICR010000142.1 GCA_938049125.1 uncultured Clostridia bacterium | reverse complement strand
CAGAGCATGGAGGAGGAGATCGGCATCGAGAAGCCCCTGGCGGACGTGGTTCTCGCCTACGCGAAGAACGCCCGGGCCGCGGGCCTGGACGGCGTTGTCTGCTCGCCCCTGGAGGCCGGGACCATCCACGCCGCCTGCTCCCCCGACTTCGTTACCGTCACGCCGGGCATCCGCTTTGCCGACGCGAAGGCCGACGATCAGGTCCGCGTCACGACGCCGGAGAAGGCGCGGGCGCTTGGCTCCGACTATATCGTCGTGGGCCGCCCCATCACCCAGGCGGCGGACCCGGAGGAGGCCTACCTCCGCTGCGTCCGGGAGTTCGTCGGATGACGCGCTGGGACATCGTTCTCTTCGACCTGGACGGCACGCTGACCGACTCCGGGCCGGGGATCATGAAGGCGGCGCAGTACGCGCTGCGGGCCTGGGGCATTGAGCGGCCCTGGCAGGAGCTTTCATTCTTCGTCGGCCCGCCCCTCAGCGAGACCTTTGCCCGCTTTGTGCCCGAGGCGGAGGTCCCGGCGGCGGTGGAGAAATTCCGCGAATATTACCGGGAGGACGGCTGGCTGGACAACGCGCCCTATCCCGGCGCGGCGGAGATGCTGGCTGCGCTGCGCCGCGGCGGCTGCCGCCTCTTCGTCGCCACGTCGAAGCTGGACACCATGGCCGTCCGGGTGCTGGAGCACTTCGGCCTCCTGCCCTATTTCGAAGGTGTCTGCGGCGCGCCTGCCGGGGACCCGGAGGCGGGCAAGAAGGTCAGCGTGGTCTGGGCGGCGCTCCGCCTGGCGGGCTGCACGGACCTGCGCCGCGCCGTCATAGTGGGCGACCGGGCCCACGACATCCTCGGCGGCCACCAGGCCGGACTGGAGGCCGTCGGCGTCCTCTACGGCTACGGCAGCCGCGAGGAGCTGACCGAAGCCGGGGCCGAGGCCATCGCCGCCGCGCCCGGCGACATCGTACCGCTGATCCTGCCCTCGGGCAGCGTGAACTGAGAAAGGAGCCAACCATATGGGATATTCCGAACGCCGCATTGCGGAGGACCTGCTGTCCATCCGCGCCGTCTTTTTCCGCCCCGATGAGCCGTTCATCTGGGCCAGCGGCATCAAAAGCCCCGTCTACTGTGACAACCGCCTGATCCTGACCGCCCCGGCGGTGCGGACCGAGGTGGAGAACGCGCTGGCGGAGGTCGTCCGCACCGAGTATCCGGAGGCCGAGGTCCTCATGGGCACCTCCACCGCCGGCATCGCCCACGCCGCCATCGTCGGCCACCTCATGGGCCTCCCCATGGGCTACGTCCGCGGCTCCGGCAAGGACCACGGCCGGAAAAATCAGATCGAGGGCAGGCTGGAGCCGGGCCAGAAGGTCGTGGTCATCGAGGATCTCATCTCCACCGGCGGCAGCGTCCTCGACGTGGTGAACGTCCTGCGCGAGGCCGGGGCCGAGGTCCTGGGCGTCGCCAGCATTTTCACCTACGGCATGGAGAAGGGCCTTGCCCGTCTCAGGGAGGCGAACGTCAAGAACCACAGCCTGACGAACTTCGACGTCATCGCCGCCGTCGCCGCGGAGCAGAGCTACATTGCGCCTGCCGACGTCGCCCGCCTCATTCAGTTCCGGAACGACCCGTCCGACGAATCCTGGATCGGAGGTGCCCGCTGAGATGGATCACCTGATCGACATCCTGCAATTCAGCACCGGGGAGATCGACGCCCTGATCGCCAAGGCCAACGACATCATTGCGGATCCCACGGCCTATGCCCACAAGTGCGATGGGAAAATTCTCGCCACGCTGTTCTTCGAGCCGTCCACCCGCACGCGGCTGAGCTTCGAATCCGCCATGCTGAGCCTGGGCGGCCAGGTGCTGGGTTTCTCCTCGGCGGCCAGCTCCTCGGCCTCCAAGGGAGAGAGCGTGGCCGATACGATCCGCGTCGTCAGCTGCTACAGCGACATCATTGCCATGCGCCACCCGAAGGAGGGCGCACCGCTGGTGGCCTCCATGCACTCGGAGGTGCCCATCATCAACGCCGGAGACGGCGGCCACAACCACCCGACCCAGACCCTTACGGACCTGCTGACCATCCAGCGCGAGAAGGGCCGCGTCGATCATCTGACCGTGGGCTTCTGCGGCGACCTCAAATTCGGCCGCACGGTCCACTCCCTCATCAACGCCCTGAGCCGCTACGAGGGCATCAGGATCGTCCTTGTCTCCCCGGAGGAGCTGAAGCTGCCCAGCTACGTCAAGACCGAGGCGCTGAAAAAGAAGAACATCGAGTACGTCCAGACCACGGATCTCGAGGCTGTCATGCCGGAGCTGGACATCCTCTATATGACGCGGGTCCAGCGGGAGCGCTTCTTCAATGAGGAGGACTACCTGCGCCTGAAGGACAGCTACATCCTCACCCCGGACAAGCTCCGGACTGCCAAGGAGGACCTCTGCATCCTCCACCCGCTGCCCCGGGTCAACGAAATTGCCGTGGCCGTGGACGACGATCCCCGCGCCTGCTACTTCAAGCAGGCCAAGAACGGCCGCTACATCCGCATGGCGCTGATCCTCAAGCTGCTGGGCATTGAATAAGGGAGGGACAAGAGCATGATCATCGACGCGATCTCCAATGGCATCGTCATCGACCACATCGCAGCGGGCAAGGCCATGACGCTTTACGGCATCCTCGGCCTCGACGGGCTGGACTGCACCGTGGCACTGCTGAAGAACGTCCCGAGCCGCAAGCTGGGCCGCAAGGATATCATTAAAATCGACCGAATTCTGGACCTCGACTGGGACGTCATCGGCTACATCGACCCGGGTATCACCGTCAACATCATCCGGGACGGCGTGCGGGTGGAAAAACGCCAACTCAGGCTGCCGGAGCGGATCACCAACGTTATCCGCTGCAAGAATCCGCGCTGCATCACCTCCGTGGAGCAGGAGCTGCCGCAGATCTTCACGCTGACGGACCCAGAAACGCGGACCTACCGCTGCCTCTACTGCGAGACGAAAGCGGAGCGCTGAAAAAGCCGGGACCCATGCTTTTCTGGCATGGGTCCCGGCTTCTTGATCGGGGTCAGGCGCAGGACTCCTCCGGCGCGGCGGGAAGGCTGCGGAGGACCTGCCGGATGGCGCGGAAGCGTTCCGGAACGTCCTTGTCCGCCATCTGCTGCGGGGCGTCGATGCTGCCCGCCGCCTGCGCGATCTCGTAGAACCAGCACTTGTATTCCACGGTCTCCAGCGTCTGCTGCAGCTCCTCCATCTGGGCGCGGAGCACATCGCGCTGGTGCGTGAACATCCGCTGCCGCGTCTCGATGGTGTCGTCGCCCTGGAGTGCCAGCTCGATGTACTGCCGGATGTCCTTCAGGGGCATTCCGGCTTTTTTCATGCAGCCGATGATGCGCAGCCACTCGCGGTCGGAATCACGGAATATCCGGATGCCGCCGCTCGACCGCTCCACAGCTCTGCGTCCGCTGCGTCATCCAGCTCGGCACCGTGGCGCTGCCCAAGACCGCGAACCCGGCACATATGGCGGGCAGCGCCGCCGTGGACTTCGAAATTTCTGCTGCAGACATGGAGACCCTCCAGCACATGGAGCGCATCGCCGACTACGGCGAATTCAGCATCTTCCCGGTCTTCAGCGGCAAGCCGCTGGCCTGAGCAAAAATAACGCCGCGGGCGGGGCAGGGGACTGCTCCGTCCGCTTTTCGCGGAAACTCCGCAAATTTCGGGGCTGGTCCGGTGCGGGCCGCTATAATAGGCGAAGGAGCCTGCGGTCCTGCGGGCGGAAAGGACAGAAACCATGGACACGTCGGATTTTTTTGGCACCGAGAAGATCGGCAAAATTCTCTTCAAGCTCGCGCCGCCGGTCATACTGGCGCAGCTGATCCAGACGCTCTATAGCATCGTGGACAGCCTCTTCGTGGGGCGCTATTCGGATGCAGGCCTGACGGCCCTGTCCATCATTTACCCGGTCCAGCCTCTGATGATCGCCCTGGCCGTAGGCACCGGCGTGGGCATCAACACCGGGATGGCCGCGAAGCTCGGCGCGGGGCGGCGGGAGGAGGCCGACGCGTACGCCGGAGTCGGCACGCCCCTGGCCGCGGCGCTCATCATGCGGGGGAGGGGCTCCACCCCTCGCCGCCCCGGGCGGTCTGTCCGAAGCACATCGCGCACATTTTCCGCCTCGGCGTGCCGAACATCCTGATGCAGTCGGCCTATACCTTTTATATCCTGGGCCTGAACCTCATCCTGGCGGGCTTCTTCGACCAGACGGTCACGGTCCTGGGCATTTACTATAAGCGGCAGACCTTTTTCTTCATCCCACTGGGGGCTATGCAGACCTGCATCGTGCCGGCGCTCAGCTTCAACTACGCGGCGGGCAATCCGCCGCGCTGCCGGAGAACGCGCGGGACGCCATCCTCTTCGGCATGGCGCTGATGGTCGTGGGCACGGTCTGCTTCGTCACGATTCCCGGGCCGATGCTCCGGGTGTTCAGCCAGGACATCCGCGTCATCGAGATCGGGCGCGTCGGCTTCCACTTCGTCGGCATGAGCTTCCTGCCGCTGGTGACGTCGCTCACCTTCCCGGCCGTGGGCAGCAGCCTCAAAAGCTCGCTGCTGACGGTGATTCGCACGGAGGTGCTCTTTGTGCCCCTGGGCTATCTCTTCTCCCGCTTCGGCCTGAACTGGTTCTGGCTGACCGTCCCGGTCACGGAGCTGGTGACGACGGCCGTGGGCCTCGTCTTCTGCCGCCGCTTCCTCAAAGCGCAGCACTGAACCGCAGGCCCCGCCGGATACGTCTCCGACGGGGCGCTTTTTAGATAGAAGAAACCCGCCGTAAGCGAAATGCTTACGGCGGGTGGTACGCCGGACAGGATTCGAACCTGCGACCTACTGATTCGTAGTCAGTCACTCTATCCAACTGAGCTACCAGCGCATACGTTTCTCAACGCTCATATATAATAGCACGCCTCATCGGAAAATGCAAGCTTTTTTTCAAAAATCCGCAAGAAATTTTCCGGGGTGCAGCCTCTGCCCGTCCGGGCCGGAGCCGGGACGGGCGGAGGCGGTCAGAGCACCGAGAAATTCCGGCCGTGCATCTCGACGCGGACGTGCTCGATGTCCTGGTGCGTCAGGTCGAGGCCGTAGAGCCGGTTCAGCAGGCGCGCGATGCGCCAGGAGGTCCAGCCATAGGCGAGCCAGCGGAACAGGTCGTCCCAGGCTTCCTGCGATAACGTACATTTTTTCATGATATGGAACCTCCTTCAAATTTTCCGGTGTCACGTCCGGTCTGATATATACAGAAATAGCATACAGAAATTCCCAGGATCTGTCAATCTTTGAGCGGGTTCTATTGGAAAACCTGTACGGAATCTTAACACCGCCCGGCGGGCGCGTAAAAGCGCGGGCTTGACAAAGCGGGGGTCCTGATTTAAGATGGGGAAAAGAAGCGGCGCGAAAGGCGGGGAGACGGTATGCGGGAGCTTCAGATCGGGCGCATCTACCGCCACTTCAAGGGCGACTGCTACCTCGCCGAGGCCCTGGCCCGGGACGCGGCAACCGGCGCGCCCTGCGTCGTCTACCGCAAGCTCTACGGCGACGGCGGCCTCTGGGTCCGCCCGCTGGACGAGTTTTTGAGCGAGGTGGACCGGGCGAAGTACCCGGACGCCGCGCAGCGGTACCGCTTTGAATTACAGGACGTCCCCAGCACCGCCGGGCACTGAGGACGCGCATACATCGGAACGCCAGACGCATGGACGCAGAGCAGGCCGGAGCTTTTCGGGCCGCTCTGCGTTTTCTTGCGGGAGATAGCAAATCCCGACCGGGCGCAGCCCGGGGAGATGGGAGGACATGACATGGACCGGATCTTGATCGTGGATGATGACGCCGCCATCGGCGACCTGGAGCAGGAGGTGCTGGAGCGGGAGGGCTACGCCGTGCGCAACGCCCTCCTGCCCGCCGGGGACCGGGAGGAGAACATCGGCTGCGACCTCAACGACACAGCCTGGTTCTCCCGCATTGATGCCAGCGGCGGTGCGGTGTTCTTTGCCGCGGGCGTGTTCTACTACTTCCTGACGGAGCAGGTGCGGACACTGGTCTGCGCCATGGCGGAGGCGTTCCCCGGCGGAAAGCTGGTCTTTGACGCTGCCGGGACCCCGGCGGTGAAGCTGATGCGCAAGACCTGGATCAAGAATGCGAAAATTCAGGACGTCGGCGCGTATTTCGCCGTGGCAGACGCGAAGCGGGAGCTTTTGCCCTGGTCGCCGCGGCTCCGCGTCTCCAGCCGGGGCTATATGCTGGGCTATCAAAGCCTTGACGACCCGTCCGTGAGCGGCTTTTTCCGCTTCCTGGCGCGGGTCGGCGACGGGAAAATGAAGATGCAGATCGTCCGCCTCGATTTCGCGTAAACAAAAAAACAGCCGGGCGTATCCGAAGCGGGGGCGTCCGGCTGAATTTTTGCGCTCATCCGAGGGCCACGTCCAGCACCATCATGATACTGAAGCCCACGGCAAAGAAGACGGTGCCGATATCGGAATGCTCGCCCTGGGACATCTCCGGGATCAGCTCCTCCACGACCACATAGAGCATGGCTCCCGCCGCGAAGCTCAGCAGGTAGGGAAGGGCAGGCACGATCTGCCGGGCGGCGAGCAGCGTCAGCACGGCCCCGATGGGCTCCACGACGCCGGAGAGCACACCGTCCACGAAAGCCCGGCCCTTTTTCATGCCCTCGGCCCGGAGCGGCAGGGAGATGATGGCCCCCTCGGGGAAATTCTGAATGGCGATGCCGAGGGACAGCGCCAGCGCGCCCGCCGCTGTGATGTTCGTGCTGCCTGAGAGGAAGCCCGCGTAGACCACGCCGACGGCCATGCCCTCGGGGATGTTGTGGAGCGTCACCGCCAGCACCATCATTGTCGTGCGCTGGAGGCGGCTCTTTGGGCCTTCGGTCTGGCCGCTCTTCGCGTGCAGGTGGGGGATGATACGGTCCAGCGCCAGAAGGAAGAGGATGCCGACCCAGAAGCCGAGGAAGGCGGGAAGAAACCTTAGCCGACCCAGGTCCGCCGCCTGCTCCATGGCGGGGATCAGCAGGCTCCACACCGACGCGGCCACCATCACCCCGGCGGCGAAGCCGGTCAGGGCGCGCTGCACCCCGTCCAGCAGGGTGTTTTTCAGGAAGAACACGCACGCCGCGCCCAGCGATGTGCCGAGAAAGGGGATTAAAATCCCGTAAAAAACCTCCATGGAGGGCCTCCTTTCGGGAAAACGGGCCTGCCGCCGGTCCCGGCGGCGGTCATATAGCGCCTCAGCGGCCCACGCCGGGCAGGAGACCGGCCTTCGCGGCGGCCTCGGTGTCATCGGATTCGTCGTAGGCGTCGTAGGGTGCATTGGGGTTGCGGACGCGCTTATGGAAGGGCGAGCAGAGCCGGCCCTTGTGGGCAAAGGCAAAGTCAAAATAGTTCGTCCAGCCTGTGTGGCCTGTGAGGAACCTGGGCCGGAGGCCTCGGGCGCGGAGCTTCTCCTCCAGCGCGGCCAGGGAGCGCACCGCCAGCTTGTTGCTTTCGGCCAGGATGGAGATGAAGCTGTAGCCGCCGTCCGCGCCGAACCAGAGGGTGTCGCCGGTGAACAGGTACTTCTCGTCGATGAGGTACCCCAAGTGGCCCCAGGTGTGGCCGGGCACCAGGAAGCACTCGACCCGAATGCCGCCGATGTCGAGGACCTGCCCGTCGCGGAGCAGGACCTTCTCGTTGGGGATCGTCACCTGCGGCAGCTTGTAGAGGTGGTAAATGACCCTCCGGTGCACCTCGCCGGTGAGGCAGCGGTTCTCCGTCTCGCCGACATAGAGTGTGGCGTCCCGGAACAGCCCGGGGCTGTCGGCCTCCACCGCGCCCACGTGGTCCGTGTTCTGTTGGGTGATGAGGATGTGGCGAATTTCCGCGGGGTCGATGCCAAGCCAGCCCACCTTCTCTGCGAGCCGGTCATAGTTGTAGCCCGCGTCGATCATAATGGTCGTGCCGCCCCGCGGTAGAAGAAGATGTTCGCCACCTACTCCCGGACGCAGGCCGTGTGCGCGTCGATCCAGCCCGTGTTCAGCGGCTTGAGGATCTCGGCGCCGCGGTACATCCGGCTCATGGCCTTTTTTGAAACTCCGTCGCCTGTCTGGACATGGAAATTCCTCTCTTTCCTGCTGCGCCGCGAAAAAGATTAGATTGCGCTAACCGTCTGGGCTGCAAAAAGCCGCGCAGCGGGCAGCGGCGTACTGGATTTAAGCCCATCTTACCATAGAAAATGCCCGGTTTCAAGCCCCGGCCGTCCCGTTCGGGGTCCGGAGCCGCGGTCGAAAAAGAAAATCCTTGGAAGCCGGAACTTCCAAGGAATGTGGTGGAGACTACGGGACTCGAACCTGTGACCTCATGCGTGTGAAGCATGCGCTCTAACCAGCTGAGCTA
>CALICR010000141.1 GCA_938049125.1 uncultured Clostridia bacterium | reverse complement strand
CTCGTCTGCCATCTTCTGCATCCGGCAGATATGCGTCGTCTTGACCTCGGCCTCGCGCTCGCGGTAGACGGAGTTGCGGTTCATCAGCTCCGCGAAATCGACCTTGTGGCCGTCAAATTCCGGGCCGTCCACGCAGGCAAACTTCGTCTCGCCGCCGACCGTCACGCGGCAGCCGCCGCACATACCGGTGCCGTCGACCATGATCGGGTTCAGGGACACGATGGTTTTGACGCCGAAGGGCTCCGTGGTCTTGCAGACGAACTTCATCATCGGGACGGGGCCGATGGCCAGCACCTCGTCGTACTCGATGCCGGACTCGAGGAGCTGCTGGAGCTTAACGGTGCCGAAGCCCGGCTCGCCGTAGGAGCCGTCGTCGGTCATGAGGTACAGATTGTCAGAGGCCGCGCGGAACTCGTCCTCCAGGATGACCAGGTCCTTGGTCCGGAAGCCGATGATGACGTCTACGATGGCACCGGCCTCCTTGAAGGCCTTGGCCGCGGGCCATGCGATGGCACATCCAACGCCGCCGCCGACCACGCAGACGCGCTTGCGGTTCTCGACCTCGGTGGGCTTGCCCAGGGGGCCGACGAAGTCCTGGATATACTCGCCCTCTTCCATCCTGCCCAGCATCTCCGTGGAGAGGCCGACCTTCTGGAAGATGACACCGACGGTGCCCTTCTCGCGGTCATAGCTGGCGATGGTGAGCGGCACGCGCTCGCTCTTCTCGTCCACGCGGAAAATGATGAACTGGCCCGCTCTGGCCTTCCTGGCCACAAAGGGGGCCTCGAACTCCATCAGCGTGACCGTGGGATTCAGCTCTTTTTTTCGCACGATTTTATACATACGTCTGATCCTTCCTCTTTCCTGGATTTGGATGTGTCATCCGATATTTTTCAACCGATATTATTATAACTCAGGTTCTCATAGAATGCAAATGAGAATCCCCGGGTTTGCGGATTTTTTTATGGATTTTGCAGCGTCGACTCCGAAAAAATCATATCCTCCCGATGAATTTTTTCCCAGGAGAACAAGGGAACCAGCTCTGCGGCGCAAATATCCTCGGCCTGCGGAAGAATGCCCGCCGCCGCGGCGAGGACGCCGAGGAGCCGTTCGGGCCGCGCCTGCGCCCGCAGCACGCCGAGGTCGAGGTCCCGGTCCCGCTTGCTGAGCCGCCGCCCGTCCGCCGAGCGGAGCAGCGGCACGTGGTAATACTCCGGCTCCGGGAAGCCCAGGAGCTGCTGGAGCCAGAGCTGCCGCGGCGTCGAGGAGAGCAGGTCCCGGCCCCGCACCACCTGGGTGACGCCCATGGCCGCGTCGTCCACGGTCACGGCCAGCTGGTAGGCGTAGACCCCGTCGGACCGGCGGACGATGAAGTCGCCGCAGTCCCGGGCAAGGTCCTCCTCGTAAAGGCCCTGAAGCCCGTCCCGGAAGCCGATGCGTTCCTCCGGCACCCGGAGCCGCCAGGCTGGGGCCCGGGTCTTCGCCGCCCGCTCCGCCGCCGTCAGACCGCGGCAGGTGCCCGGGTAGACCGGGGTGCCGTCCGAGGCGTGGGGTGCGCTGGCGGCGTGCAGCTCCGCCCGGGTGCAGTAGCAGGGGTAGACGAGGCCCCGGGCCTCGAGCTGCCGGAAGGCCTCAGCGTAGGCCGTGCCGCGGGTGGACTGGGCCGGTCCCTCCCGGTCCCAGCTGAGGCCGAGCCAGCGGAGGTCGTCCCGGAGCTGGACCGCGTATTCCGGGCGGCAGCGGTCCGGGTCCAGGTCCTCGATGCGCAGCAGCAGCTCCCCGCCCGCGCTGCGGGCCGAGAGCCAGGCGAGCAGCGCCGAGAAGACGTTGCCCAGGTGCATCCGGCCCGAGGGGCTGGGTGCGAAGCGTCCCACCACCATGGCCGTCACCGCCTCCGGTAGCCCGTCAGCAGGTCCACCTGATTGCGCAGGGGCCAGCTGCTGCGGTAGCGGCGGAGGTTGTCGCAGCAGATGGCGACGATCTTCCGCTCCGTCTCCGGGGCCGCGCCGAGGCTGACCCCGGCCACGTGGGGCGTCAGCACCACGTTCCGCATCCGCCGGAGGGGATGGTCCTTGGGCAGCGGCTCCGGGTCCGTCACGTCCAGCACCGCGCCGAAGAGGCGGCCCTCGGCGAGGACGGCGGCGAGGTCGTCGGTGACCACGAGGCTGCCGCGGCCCACGTTGACGAAAATGGCGTCCTCCCGCAGGCGGAGCAGCCGCGCCCGGTCAAAATAGCCCCGGGTCTCCGGCGTGTCCGGCAGGCAGCAGACGACGACGTCCGCCAGCGGCAGCAGCTTCTCCGCCTCCGCCAGGGTCCAGACCTCGTCGAAGCCCGCGGGCAGCGGGCGGCGGTGGCGGCAGACGCCCACGACGCTCATGCCGAAGGCCTTGAGCCGCTGGGCCACGTTCGTGCCGATGTCCCCTGCCCCGAGGATGAGGGCCGTGCCGCCGAAGAGCAGCTTTTCCGGCCCCGCGGACCGGGCTACGCCCCGCTGCTGGTAGCTGCGGTAGGCGGGCAGGCGGCGGCAGAGCGTCAGGATCCCGCCCAGCACGTACTCGGAGATGGTCACGCCGAAGGCCCCGGTGGCCGTGGTCAGCGCCACGTTCCGGGGAAAGTCCGGGGCCCTGGTGTACCGGTCCGCGCCGGACCAGGTGAGCTGAAGCCAGCGGAGCTGCGGCGCGATGGTCAGCTCCGTCAGATCCGGCTCCCCGAGGATGACCTCGGCGGTCCGGAGGGCGGCATAGCGCACCATCGGCTCACTGTCCGCGGCCACGTCCACCCGGAAGTCCGGCCCTGCGGCCTCCCGGAGCTTCCGGACCGAGGCGGGCTGGAAGTCCGCCAGGATGAGCAGCTCCCTCATGCGTCCTCCCCGTCCGGCAGATCCACAAGGACCGGGCTGTGGTCCAGGGCGGGGATCACCTTCTCCAGAAGGTCCGCCGTCCGGAAGCGCAGCGACGTGGTGTTCCGACAGGGATGGCAGCCGAAATATTCCTGCCCCACGGCGGAGCGGTCGATGACGAGCTGAACCACCTTCTCCTTGTCGTTCATGAGGCCCAGCACCGTGGCGGAGCCGGGCGTGACGCCCAGCAGCCGCTCCATGTCCTCCGGCGGCGCGAAGGACAGCCGGGCGCAGCCCAGCTGCGCCGAGAGGTACTTCGTCTTGAAGACCTTGTCCCCCTCGATGAGCAGCAGATAAAAGGCCGTGCGCTGGCGGTTGCAGAGGAAGAGGTTCTTGCAGATCGTCGCCCCGAGGGCACCGTCCACCTCCTTGCAGGCCTCCAGCGTGAAGGCCGCATCGTGGTCTACCCGCTCGTAGGCGACGCCGAGGCCGTCCAGGAAGTCGTAGCAGGCGCGCTCCACCGGCTCCCGGTCCGCGGCGTTTACCGGGCGGCCCGGTAGCAATGCCGTCATGTTCATCTCTCTCACCCCACTCGAATGTTGAGATCATCCGTGGTGATCTCCCGCTGATACGGATTAAAATACTGGTTCACAAGGTCGCAGACGGCGCTCGGGTCCAGCACATAGTAGGAGCCGTCGCCGATCATCTGGGCCGAGCCGGGCAGTGTCTCGTTGACGCCGGCGGTGCAGACCTTGAGATCCCGGGCCAGCCAGAGGAGATTCAGGAGGTTCAGGTCCGTCAGCGTGTTCTCATTGACGCACTTGACCGCCGCCGGGGCCTTGAGGAGGTTCGGGATCGTCAGCCACTGGTCCAACGCCGAGGCAATGAGCTGCCGCTGCACCTGCACGCGCTGGAGGTCCGCCAGAGAGTAGCCCGCGCGGAACCGCGCCACGGTCAGGGCCGCCGCGCCGTCCAGGTGCTGGGTCCCGGCGGTCAGCGTGATGCCGTCCAGGTCCATGTCCATGGGCACCTCGAAGTCGATGCCGCCCATGGTGTCCACCAGGGCCTCGAAGCCGTTCCAGTCAATGAGCACGTAGCCGTCGGGCCGGAAGCCCACGCAGTCCTCGACCAGATCGAGAAGCGCCGTCATGCCCGCCTCACCGCAGCCATAGTAGCCGTAGGCCCCGTTGATCTTCGGCACGTTGTAGGGCGCGTTCGTCAGCGTATCCCGGGGGATCGAGAGGACGTTGTAGGTCTTCTCCTTCTCGTCGATGGTGACAAGCATGATGGTGTCCGTGCGGAGGCCGCCGTCGTCGGTCCCGGCGATGAGGACCGTGGAGACACCGGGCTTCCGCGCCGAGGGACTGGGCCTCTTCGTGAGGCTGCCGAAGAGGCGCAGCGCGCCGTAGGCCAGGCCGCCCAGCACCGCCAGGATGACCAGCAGCCAGAGGAGGCAGCCGCAGCCGCGCTTTTTCCGGCGCTTCGGCGGCGCAGGCTCCCCGTCCTCCCAGCGCTCCTGGCGCGGGGCGCGGCGGGGCGCTTCGGCGCGGCCTGCCTGGGTGTCCCGGCGCGGGGCCGGGGCGCGGGGCCGGGCGGGGGCGCGGTAGCGGTCGTTCGTAAAGTCGCTGTTGTAGGCCACGAAGGAGCGCTGGGCCGGCGGCGCGTCCTCCGGCTCGTCCGCGTAGTCGTCATAGCCGTCCTCCGGCTCCGCCTGGGCGGGCGGACGCCAGCCCTCCCGGGCCGCGCGGTCCGCCTGCTCCGCTGCGCCGCGGATGATGGAGGCGTCGCGCCCGTCAAAGATCCGCGTCGCGTCCCGGTCCTCCGACGGGCGGGACGGGCGGGTCGCCGGGCCGTCGTCGTCCTGGAGGAGGCTCTTCACGTCCTGGAGGAGATCGTCGATATTTTCATGCTGGGGGTCCCGTTCTGGTGCCATGGCTCTTCTCCTTTCCCATTTCCTTGCTTTTTCAGGAGGTTCATGGTATCATTTGGTACAAATCAAGAAAAACCTGACTTGATATATGATTATATCATAAAATCCGCGCCCTGTACAGGGGCAGGATGAAGCCAGACCGGAGGCTCTGCCATGTACGATGTATCCGTTGTCCCCTGTCCCTCCTACGACCCGGCGGTGTGCCGGGCGGCGCTGGAGGCGGTGCTCGCGCCCCTGGGCGGCCTCGACTGGGTCCGCCCGGGCATGAGGATCGCCGTCAAGGCCAACCTCGTGACCGCCATGCGCCCGGAAAAGGCCGCCACGACCCACCCGGTGCTCCTGGCGGAGCTGACAAAGCTCCTCACAGCCCGGGGCGCTTCCGTCGTCATCGGCGACAGCCCCAGCGGGCTTTACACCCCCGCCGCCCTCCAGGCCGTCTACCGCGCCGCAGGGCTGTCCCTGGCCGAGGAGGCCGGGGCCGTGCTGAACCGCGACTGCAGCCAGGCCGAGGCCGTCTTCCCCGAGGCCCGGGTGGCGAAGACGTTCCAGTACACCGCCTGGCTCGACGGGGCCGACGCCGTCATCGACTTCTGCAAGCTCAAGTCCCACGGCATGATGGGTCTCTCCGCCGCGGCGAAGAACCTCTTCGGCACCATCCCGGGCACCATGAAGCCCGAGTACCATTTCCGCTATCCGGACCCGGCGGACTTCGCCCGGATGCTCGTGGACCTGGCGGAATACTGGAGGCCGCGGCTCTGCCTCGTGGACGCCGTGGTGGCCATGGAGGGCAACGGGCCCACCGCCGGGACGCCCCGGCCCCTGGGCGCGCTGCTGGCCGGAGTCTCGCCCCACCGGGTGGACCTGGCCTGCGCCGCCCTCATCGGCCTCGGGCCGAACCGGGTGCCCACCCTGGCCGCCGCCCGGGAGCGCGGCCTCATCCCCGCATCGGCGGCGGAGCTGTCCGTCTCCGGCAGCCTCGCCGCCCTGGGCGCGCCGGACTTCCGGACCGTCTCGGCCCCCAGCAGCCACCTCTTCACAGACCGCCTGCCCGGGCCGCTGGGCAGAGCCCGGAGCCGCCTCCTCGGCGCACTGTTCGCCTCCCGGCCCGAGGTCCACCCCAGCCAGTGCATCGGCTGCGGCAAGTGCGCGGCCATCTGCCCGGCCAAGGCCATCACCATGCGGGAGCGGCTGCCGGATATCGACCGGAGCCGCTGCATCCGCTGCTTCTGCTGCCAGGAGTTCTGCCCCAAGGGGGCCATGCGCGTCCGGCGCACGGCGCTGGCGCGGCTGCTGAACCGCAGCTCCAAATGAGGCGTTTCCCCTTGTAATTTCCGGATAAACGCGGTATATTATAAAAATCGGTCCTTTGTTTTTTCGTCACGCTACAGATAGAAGGAGTTAATTTATGAGCTACGCACTGTCCGCCCCCTGGCTGAATTTCTACGGCGATATGCCGAAGACCATCCGCTACCCCAGAAAGACCATCTTTGAAATGGTCCAGGACGCCGCCCGGAAGTATCCGAACCACGTTGCCTACGACTTTCAGGGCAAGAAGACCACCTACCGCGAGTTCATCGCCCGCATCGAGCTGGCGGCCAGGTCCCTGCTGGCCCTGGGCATCCGCAAGGGTGACCGCGTCACCGTCTGTATGCCCAACACGCCCCAGGGCGTTGATCTCTTCTACGCCTGCAACCGCATCGGCGCCATCGCCAGCATGATCCATCCCCTGTCCGCCCCCGGCGAGATCGCCTTCTACCTCAACTTCTCCCACAGCAAGGCCATCCTGACCTGCGATATGTTCTATTATAAGGTAGCGGAGACGCTGCCGGAGCTGAAGGAGCCCTGTAAGATCATCGTGGCCCGCATCCAGGACGAGCTGCCCCCGGTGCTCAAGGTCGGCTACGAGCTGACGAAGGCCCGTAAAATCAAGAAGCTGCCCAAGAAGGACGGCAATTACATTCTCTGGACCGAGTTCATCGCCAAGGGCCGCCAGTACAAGGGCGGTCTCCCCAAGGACATGGGCAAGTATGACGAGGGCTGCGCCATCCTCTACTCCGGCGGCACCACCGGCACGTCCAAGGGCATCCTGCTCTCGAACCTGAACTTCAACGCCCTGGGCCTCCAGACCATCGCCGCCTCGGGCTACTATCCGGACATCTCCGGCATGAAGATGCTCTCCGTCATGCCCCTGTTCCACGGCTTCGGCCTCGGCATCGGCATCCACACCGCCCTCATCGGCGGCGCGACCTGCATCCTCGTGCCCCAGTTCAACGTGAAGATCTACGCCGATCTGCTGATAAAGAAGAAGCCGAACCTCATCCCCGGCGTGCCGACGCTCTTCGAGGCCCTGCTCCGGGCGGACCGCCTCGAAAATGCGGACCTCAGCTTCCTGCGCGGCGTCTTCTCCGGCGGCGACTCGCTCTCCATCGAGCTGAAAAAGAAGGTGGACGCCTTCCTGGCCGCCCACAACTCCCCGGTCCAGATCCGCGAGGGCTACGGCACCACCGAGTGCGTCACCGCCTCCTGCCTGACGCCCTTCAACATGTACCGCGAGGGCTCCATCGGTATCCCCTTCCCGGACACCTATTACAAGATCGTCAAGCCCGGCACCACCGACGAGGTCGCACCCAATCTGGACGGCGAGATCTGCATCTCCGGCCCCACCGTTATGCTCGGCTACGTGGACAATCCGGAGGAGACGCACGACACGCTGCGCCGTCACGGCGACGGCCGCATCTGGCTGCACACCGGCGACCTCGGCTTTATGGACCGCGACGGCTTCGTCTACTTCCGTCAGCGCATCAAGCGCATGATCGTCACCTCGGGCTATAACGTCTACCCCTCCCAGGTCGAGAACATCATCGACAGCCACGAAAAGGTCCTCATCTCCTGCGTTGTCGGCGTCAAGGACCCCTACAAGATGCAGAAGATCAAGGCCTTCGTCGTGCCGAAGCCCGGCGTCGAGCCGACGGACGAGCTGCGCGACGAGCTGATGGCCTACCTGCGCACGAAGATTGCCAAGTACGCCATGCCCTACGACATCGAGTTCCGCACGGAGCTGCCCAAAACCCTGGTGGGCAAGGTAGCCTACCGTGTGCTGGAGGAGGAGGCCAACGAGCTGGAGGAGGCCAACCTCAAGGCCGCCGCCGAGCAGCAGGAGCACTGACCAAACTGAATTTCCGGACGCCGGAGCCCCGGCGTCCGGCTCCTGTTTTCGGCCTGCTTCCCAAAAAGATCCCATTCCCCATCCCGGCCCGCAAAGGAGGCCCCCGTTTGAACCAAACCCGCATCACGGAGCTGGACCTGTTCCGCGGCATCTGCCTGCTGGGCGTGTTCCTCTCCCATTTTCTCTATGACCTCGGGGCGCTGCCCGGCGTCACGCTGCCGCTGCCGCCGCTGCTTCAGGGGCTGTTCCGCTACGGCGGCGTGCTCTTCGTGCTGCTCTCCGGCGTTTGCGTCACCCTCGGCTCCCGCAGCACCCGGCGGGGGTGTATCGTCCTCGGCTGCGGCCTGCTTGTCTCCGCCGTCACCTGGGCCTTCGACGCTCTGGCCGGCAGCGAGAGCGCCATCGTCCGCTTCGGCATCCTCCACCTGCTGGGCTGCTCCATGCTGCTCTATCCCCTGTTCCGCCGTCTGCCGAACTGGGCGCTGACGGTCCTCGGGCTGGGATTTGTCGCCCTTGGGCTGTACTTCGAGCGGATCACGGTGCCCTGCGCGTGGCTCTTTCCGCTGGGACTGACGGCTCAGGGCTTCTACTCCGGCGACTACTGGCCGCTGCTGCCGAATTTCGGCTGGTTCCTGCTGGGCGCCGTGCTGGGCCGGAGGCTGTACCCGGCGCGCAGGCCCCTCCTTCCGGCCCTCCAGGGTAAGGCCCCGTTCCTCAGCTTCTGCGGGCGGCACAGCCTGCTGCTCTACCTGCTCCAGCAGCCCGTCACCATCGCCCTCATCGGCCTTGTGGGCCTGCTGCTGCGATAACGAACGCGCCCCCGGACCACCGGTCCGGAGGCGCATTTTCTTTCATTTTTGGGAACGCCTTTCATCAGGCTGGGCCAGACAAGAAAACATAGAAAGTCGCCCGTTGAAAATCAACGGGCGATTTCGCGCAGCGCCGCACGGAGATGAATTTCTGTTCCTGCGAAGCAATTTTTCCGCGGTGCTGCTTTGCGTAACACAAGGGAAAATTGTGCGCGCAGGGGCAAAAAGGCGCTCTGTGCGGGCTATGGTTTCTTGTCTGGCACTGCCTTCATCGTGAGGGAGATGCGCTTGCGCTTCTCGTCCACCTCCAGCACCGCCACGCGGACCGTGTCGCCCACGGAGACGGCCTCGGAGGGGTGCTTGAGGTACCGGTCCGCCACCTGGGAAATGTGGACCAGGCCGTCCTGGTGAACGCCGATGTCCACGAAAACGCCGAAGTCGATGACGTTGCGCACGGTGCCCATGAGCACCATGCCGGGCTTCAGGTCCCTCAGCTCCAGCACGTCGGAGCGGAGCAGGGGCGCGGGCAGCTCGTCCCGGGGGTCGCGGCCCGGCTTCATCAGCTCCTTGACGATGTCCCGCAGCGTGGGCAGGCCCGCGCCGCAGGCGGCCTCGGCCCTGTTCTCCACCAGCTGGAACTTCTGGGGCAGCAGGGCGAGCTTTCCCTGCTCCACGTCGGCGAGGGAATAGCCGCAGAGGGCGAGGAGCTTTTCCGCCGCGGCGTAGCTCTCGGGGTGGACGCCGGTGCGGTCCAGCACCTGGGCGCTCTCGGGCACGCGCAGGAAGCCCGCGCACTGCTCAAAGGCCCGGGGCCCGAGCTTCGGCACCTTGAGGAGCTGGCGGCGGCCCGTGAAGGGTCCATTGGCCTCGCGGTAAGCCACGATGTTCTTTGCCGTGGCGGCGGTGAGGCCCGAGACCTCCCCCAGCAGCGACGGCGAGGCCGTGTTGACGTCCACGCCCACGGCATTGACGCAGTCCTCGACCACGGCGCTGAGGGCCTCGTCCAGCTGCTTTTCCGGCACGTCGTGCTGGTACTGGCCGACGCCGATGGCCTTGGGGTCGATCTTGACCAGCTCCGCCAGCGGGTCCTGGAGCCGCCGGGCGATGGACACGGCGCTGCGGAGGTTGACGTCGTACTGGGGGAACTCCTCCGCCGCCAGCTTCGACGCCGAGTAGACCGACGCCCCGGCCTCGCTGACCACGAGGTACTGAACGCCCGGGGCCTCCCGGAGCAGCTCCGCCGTCATGGCCTCGGTCTCCCGGGAGGCAGTGCCGTTGCCGATGGCGATACACCGGACGCCGTGCTTCCGGATGAGGCGCAGCAGCGTCTCCATGGCCTCGGCCTTCTTCCGCGCACTGAAGGTCGGGTAGACCACCGCCGTATCGAGGACCTTTCCCGTGGGGTCCACCACGGCCACCTTGCAGCCGTGCTGGTAGCCGGGGTCGAGGCCCATGGTCACTTTGCCGCGCACCGGCGGCTGCATGAGCAGGGGGCGGAGGTTCAGGGCGAAGTTGCGGATGGCGCTCTCGTTGGCCGTCTCCGTGAGGGCGGTGCGCAGCTCCCGCTCCAGGGACGGGGCGATGAGGCGGTCATAGCTGTCGTCCGCGGCCCGGCGCACGAAGTCCATGGCCGGGCTGCCCGGGACCACCACGGCCCGGCGCAGGAGCCGCGCCATCTCCTCCCGGTCCGCCTCCAGGCCCACCTTGAGGAAGCCCTCCCGCTCGCCGCGGTTCAGGGCCAGCACCTGGTGGGGCTGGAGCCGGGAGACGGGCTGGCGGAAGTCGTAGTAGGTCCGGTAGACCGAGTCCTCGTCGGGCTTCGCCGCCTGGGACCGGGCCTCGGCACGCTGGCGCAGGGCCGTGCGCAGCGTCTTGCGGACAGCCGCATCGTCGGAGAACTGCTCCGCCAGAATGTCCGACGCGCCCTGGAGGGCGTCTTCCGCCGTCTCCACGCCCTTCTCGGGGTCCACATAGGCCGCGGCCAGGGTCTCCAGCGGCGGCATGTCGCGCTTCTGGGCGAGAATTTCCGCCGCCAGCGGCTCCAGGCCCTTCTCCCGGGCCACGGTGGCGCGGGTGCGGCGCTTCTGCTGGTAGGGGCGGTAGAGGTCGTCCACCTCCGAGAGGGTGGTCGCCGCGGCGATGGCGGCGGACAGCTCGTCCGTCAGCTTGCCCTGGGCCTCGATGGCGCGGAGCACCGTCTGCCGCCGCTGCTCCAGGTTCCGGAGGTAGCGCAGCCGCTCCTCCAGGTTCCGCAGCGTCGTATCGTCCATGGCCCCGTGCTGCTCCTTGCGGTAGCGGGCGATGAAGGGGATCGTGTTCCCCTCGTCCAGCAGCCGGACCACGTTTTCCACATATTCCTGCTTCTGCCCCAGTTCCCGGGCCAGCAGGGCGATCATTGCATCCATATCGGTTCTCCTTGGTCTTGATGCTCCTATTCTACCACATCGCGCGGCCCCTTACAAGGGCAGCCCCCTTGCGTCCGGGGCGCATCCGCGGTATACTGAGAGAAAAAGGAGGTGCGGCCATGCGCATCCTCATCGACGGCGACGGCTGCCCGGTGGTGCGGGAGACAGCGGCCCTGAGCCGGGAATTCTCCGTTCCCTGCCTCATCTTCTGCGACACCAGCCACAGCTTTTCCCTGCCCGGCGTCGAAACAATCCTCTGCGACCGCGGCGCGGACAGCGTGGACTACAAAATTGCAAATTCGGTCCGGCCCGGCGACCTTATCGTCACCCAGGACTACGGCCTCGCGGCCATGTGCCTCAGCCGCGGCGCGCGGGCGCTGCACCAGGACGGCTTCTGCTACGACGACGGGAACATCGGCGGCCTTTTGGAGGTCCGGGCCTTCTCGGGCCGGGTCCGCCGGGGCGGCGGACGGCTGAAGGGGCCGAAAAAACGGACCGCGTCCCAGGACGCGGCCTACTGCGCGGCGCTGCGCCGCATCTTGGAGGAGGATCGCCATGCAGCCGGGAATTCTTGAGCTGGACCTCCACGGCATGAACGCCTACCAGGCGAAGACCGCCGTGGACGCCGCCCTGCGCCGGGCCAAAGGCGGGACCTACCGGCTCCGCCTCATCCACGGCTACCGCGGCGGCACCGCCCTGCGGGACATGCTCCGCACCGCCTACCGCAGCCACCCCAAGGTCCTGCGCATCGAGCTGGGGCTGAACCCCGGCGAGACGGACCTGGTGCTGCGCGAATTCTGAGGAGGCCGCCATGGAACGAAGCACGCCTGCCCCGGCGGTCCACAACATCCCGCCGGTCTACAACGCCAGGTCCCGGGTCCTGATCCTCGGGTCCTTCCCCAGCGTCAAGTCCCGGGAGGCGCAGTTTTTCTACGGCCACCCCCAGAACCGCTTCTGGCGCGTCCTGGCCGCGGTGCTGGGCCGGCCCGTCCCGGGCTCCGTCGCGGAGAAAAGGGCCCTGCTCCTCGGGGGCGGTGTCGCCCTCTGGGACGTCATCGCCGCCTGCGAGATCACCGGCTCCAGCGACAGCAGCATCCGCGGCGCGGTGCCCAACGACGTGGGCCCCA
>CALICR010000140.1 GCA_938049125.1 uncultured Clostridia bacterium | reverse complement strand
GCCAAGGGACGCAAGATCTACCACCTGAACATCGGCCAGCCCGACGTGGAGACTCCGCCGCAGTTCTTTGAGGCGGTCCGCAACTTCAGCCAGAGCGTTCTGGCCTACGCCCCCTCGCCTGGTATGCCCGTGCTCATCAAGGCGATCCAGAAGTATTATGACAACCTGAACATGCACTTCGACGAGAGCGAGATCATTATTACCACCGGCGGCTCCGAGGCCCTGAGCATGGTGCTCCAGTGCATCCTGGACGACGGCGACGAGATCCTCATCCCCGAGCCCTTCTACCCCAACTACAACACCATGACCAACACCACCGGCGCGAGCATCCGGCCCATCCCCACCCGCCCGGAGGAGGGCTACCACTATGCGGACCGCGAGAAGATCGAGGCCGGCATCAACGAGCACACCCGCGCCATCATGTGCACGAACCCCGGCAACCCCACCGGCGTCGTCCTCACCCACGAGGAGATGGCCATGATCGTGGACATCGCCAAGAAGCATGACCTCTTCGTCATCGGCGACGAGGCCTACCGCGAGTTCGTTTACGGCGGCGAGCCGCTCCAGTCCTTCGGCGAGTTCGCCGAGGAGGCCCCGGACAACATCGTCGTCATCGACACCGTGTCCAAGCGCTTCTCCGCCTGCGGCGCGCGCATCGGCTGCATCATCTCCAAGAACAAGGAGCTCATGGGCCACTGCATGAAGTACGCCCAGGCCCGCCTGTCCGTGGCGACTCTGGACCAGATCGCCTCCGCTGCCCTCTACGACGTGGGCCCCGAGTACTTCGCCGCCGTCCGCGAGGAGTACAAGCGCCGCCGCGACACCGTCGTTGCCAAGCTGAAGGAGATCCCCGGCGTCATCTCCGAGTGCCCGAAGGGCGCGTTCTACCTGATGGCCGCCCTGCCGGTGGACAACGCCGACAACTTCCAGAAGTGGCTGCTCGAGGAGTTCGAGGACCACGGCGATACCGTTATGTTCGCCCCCGGCGCGCCCATGTACGCCACCCCGGGCAAGGGCCTCAACGAGATCCGCATTGCCTACATCCTGAAGCAGCAGGATCTGGAGCGTGCCATGGATCTGCTGGCCCTCGGCATCAAGGCCTACAACGAGCGTCAGAAGTAAGAAAATTTTCATACCGCACGGCGCCCCGCAGTCCTCGGACCGCGGGGCGCTTTTGCGCCCGGCATATCCCCACCCCCGGGCGCATAGCGTAGGACAGGCGGCGGGACCGCCGGGAAGGGGGAATGGGACATGGCGGGCCGGATCGTGCTGGTGACCTTGCTGGCGAACGTGGGCGGAACGGGACTGGGCGGGCTCCTCGGCGTGCTGCTGCGGCGGGCGTCGAAGCGGGGGACGGCGGCGCTGCTGTCCTTCACCGGCGGCATCATGCTGGCGGTGGTGTGCTTCGACCTCGTCGGCGGGGCGCTGCGCCCGGCGGGGGCGGAGATCCCGGCGGCCCCGCTGCTTGTGTGCGCGGGCATCCTCGGGGGCTATGCAGCCGTGGGCCTGCTGGACGCGCTGACGGAGCGGCTGACGGCGGCGCGGGGAAACCGGCTGCTGCGCAGCGGGGCCCTCCTGGCCGCGGCCATGGCGCTCCATAATTTCCCCGAGGGCGTCGTCATCGGCGCGGGCTATGCGGCGGACCCGGGCAGTCTTGTGACGGCGGGGCAGGGCTTCCTGCTGGCGGTGCTCATCGGCGTCCACGACGTGCCCGAGGGCATGGCCGTGGCGGCCCCGCTGGCGGCGGGCGGCATGGGCCGTGTCCGGGCGGTGCTGGTGACGGCGGCGACGGGCCTGCCCACGGTGGCCGGGGCACTGCTGGGCTGGGGGCTCGGCGGCGTGGGGCTGCTGGCGCTGTCCCTGGCGCTGAGCTTTGCCTCCGGGGCCATGCTCTATATGGTGCTCGAGGAGCTGCTGCCCGCCGGGACGCGCCTGCATCCGGAGGGCGGCGGCGCGCTCCCGGCCCTGGCGGGCCTGCTGGCGGGTCTGCTCCTGACCGGGCACTGAACAAAACCGCGCGGAGGGACTTGTGCGCCGGAGAAAGCTGTGCCATTCTGGAGCAAACCAACTGGAAGAGAGGCACGCGCATGCCTGGATTTGGAGGACCCGGCGGACCCGGCTGCGGCCCCGGCGGACCCGGCCGCAGCCCCGGAGGACCTGACCGCGGCCCTGAAGGACCCGGACACCGTCCGCCCCCGCCCGGCTTCTTTCACCGCCCGCCCCGCCGCCTCCGCCCCCGCCCGGACCCTACGGGCGGCGCTGCCGCGGCGGCTGTATGCCCGGCTGCCGGGCGCGCCTGGCGGCGCCGGTGCGGTCGTCGGGCTGCCGGCGCTGCTCAGGCGGTGCTGTGACAAAAACCGCCTGTATCCCGCGGGATACAGGCGACTTTCCTGTTCAGAGCGTGCCCGCCGGGGCGACGCCGATGAGGAACTCGACGGCGATGGCCACGAGGACCACCAGCAGGGAGACGATGAAGCCGTGGAGCATGGGCTTCGCGCCGGAGCGGCACAGGGTCTTGAAGTCCGTGTTCAGGCCGATGGCGGCCAGGGCCGCGACCATCAGGAACTTGCTGACGGACTTGAGCGCCGCGGCCAGGGCGGCGGGGATCAGCCCGAGGCTCGTCAGCGCCGACATGGCGAGGAAGCCCAGGATGAACCAGGGGAAGATGGACCTGATGCGCACCTTCACGGCGGTCCCCCCGGCCTGCGCCTTCTTTTTCAGGTGCAGGCTGACGGCGGCGAAGACCAGCACGGCGGGGATGATGGAGAGGGTGCGGGTCAGCTTGACCATGGTGGCAAAGTCGCCGGCGGCCTCGCTGAAGGCGTAGCCCGTGGCTACAACACTGGAGGTGTCGTTGACGGCGGTGCCGGCCCAGAGGCCGAAGGCCGCGTCGGACAGGCCCATCCACCGCCCCAGCAGCGGGAAGACCACGATCATCACCGTGTCGAAGAGGAACGTGGCGCTGAGGCCGTAGGCGATGTCCATGTCCGTGGCCTCGATGACCGGGGCGATGGCGGCGATGGCGGAGCCGCCGCAGATGCCGGTGCCCGCGTTGATGAGGCTGCTGGTCTTCCAGTTGAGGCCCAGGGCCTTGCCGATGAGCGCGCCGAGGCCGAAGCAGGTGGCCAGCGTGAAGACCATGACCGTCAGCGAGAATTTACCCACCGTCAGCACGGTGCGGATGTTCAGGCTGGCGCCCAGCAGGATGATGGCGAATTTCAGGATCTTCTTGGACGTGAAGCGGATGCCCGGGGCCGTGGCGGCAGTGGGCTTCCGGACGGCGTTCACCAGCATCCCGAGGAACAGGGCGATGACGGACGCGCCGATGAAGTGGAGCCCGGCCTGCTCCTCCAGGCCCTCGAGGAGCTTGGCGACGGCGGCCAGCGTCAGGGCCAGCGCCGCGCCGGGGATGAGCTTTGCTGCGGTTTTCATGGGAATTCCTCCGAATCTCTCGAATTGCCTGTTTATTTTAGCGCCGGGCTATGATAAAATAAAGGCATAGAAAAGAATGGACCCATTCCAAATGATAATCGGGAGGACGACATGGAGCAGAAGCTGGAGACGTTCCTGGCCCTGTGCCGCACGATGCACTACGGCCGCGCGGCGGAGCAGCTGCACCTGTCGCAGCCCGCGGTGAGCAAGCACATCCAGGCCCTGGAGGCCCAGTACGGCGTGAAGCTCTTCGCCTACCGCGGGCGGCGGCTGGAGAAGACCCGCGAGGGCGAGCTGCTGGAGCGCTACGCCGTCTCCCTGCGCTACAACGAGGACAAGCTCCTCGCCGCCCTCCGGGCGGAGCCGGAGGTGCTGCTGCGCATCGGCGCGACGAAATCCATCGGCGACTACATCCTCCTCGCGGAAATTCGCCGCTTCCTCGCCCGGCCCGGGCGGCGGCTCGAGTTCCAGGTGGACAACACGACGCGGCTGCTGGCCCAGCTGGAGGCCGGGCGGCTGGACTTCGTGGTCCTCGAGGGCATCTTCGACAAGCGGCGCTACGACCACTTCCTCCTGCGCGAGGAGCCGTACCTCGGCATCTGCGCCGCAGGGCATCCCTTCGCCGGGCGGGAGGTGCCGCTCACGGAGCTGCTGGGCCAGCGCCTCGTCCTCCGGGAGGAGGGGAGCGGCACCCGGAACATCCTGGAGCGGGAGCTCCAGCAGCTGGGCTACCGCACCGACGCCTTCGCGGAGCGGGTCTGCATCAACTCCTTCAAGGTCATCAAGGAGCTGGTCCGCAGCGGCTGCGGCATCAGCTTCCTCTACGAGGCCGTGGTGAAGGGCGACCCGAGCATTGGCAGGTTCTCCAGCCCTCCGCTGACGGGGCGGCATGAGCTGAACGTGGTCTTCCTCAAGGACACGGACGCGGGCCGCAGTGCCCGGCAGTTCCTGGGCCTCCCGGAGGACGCCGCGCCCCGTTGTCCATAATACAGGAGGCGGGACAGATGAAATATTTTGAATTCGTCGGGAAAGAAAACGAGACCCTGATGGTCATCCTCCACGGCGGCCTCGCGGGCGAGCACCCGGACCGCTTTGCCGGGGAGGTCCGGATGGCATACAAGGCGTCCTGCCGGAGCTGACGGCGGACATTCAGAATCAAAAAAGGAGCGTGCTGCAAATGCTGGGCGATTGCCACATTCATATGGTGCTGGACGGTGTCCTCGGATACCGCGAGGCCATGGACCGCCACCGCGCAGGGCCGGACGACGCGGTCATCCGCCGGACCCTCCGGCAGTATCAGAGAGCCGGGATGACCTTCCTCCGGGACGGCGGCGACAAGTACGGCGCGGGCCTCCGGGCCGCGGCCCTGGCCCCGGAGTACGGGCTGACCTATTTAAGCCCCGCCTTCCCCATCTACGAGAACGGGCGCTACGGCGGCTTCATCGGCCGGGGCTTCACGGGGATGCAGGAATATCGCGCCCTGGTGGCCGAGGTGCGGCGGCAGGGCGGCACATTTTTGAAGCTCATGCTCTCCGGCCTCGTGGACTTCGGCGAATACGGCCGCCTCAGCTGCGAGCCGCCGGAGCCGGGGACCATCCGGGAGATGATCCGCATCGGCCACGAGGAGGGCTTCGCCGTCATGGCCCACTGCAACGGCACGGCCCCGGCCCAGGCCGCCATCGAGGCGGGCGTGGACTCCCTGGAGCACGGCTATTACTTAAATGAGGAGACGCTCCACATGCTGGCCGAGAGCGACACGGTCTGGGTCCCGACGGCGGTGACCGTGGGGAACCTCGTCCAGGACGACCGCTACCCCAAGGACGTGACGAAGCGCATCCTGGCGGAGCACCTCTGGAAGATCGGCATCGTCGCGGGCTGGGGCGGCAACGTGGCCCTGGGCAGCGACGCCGGGGCCTACCTGGTGCCCCATGTCAAGGGCGCACTGGACGAGTACGACCTGCTGAAGGACGAGCTGGGCGAGGGCACGGACTCGGTGCTCCGCACCGGCGAGGACCTGCTGCGCTGGAGGTTCGGAGGGCTGCATGGATGAGACCGGAGGAGCTGCTGTCGTTTCTGCACCTGGCGGCGCGGCTCAAGGACCGCACGCGCCACAACTCCGACGGCAAGGGCCGCAGCGAGAGCGTGGCCGACCACTGCTGGCGGCTGGCGCTGCTGGCGGACCTGCTGCGGCCCGAGTTCCCGGCGCTTGATATGGACCGGGTCGTCCGGCTCTGCCTCATCCACGACCTGGGCGAGGCCGTGACCGGCGACATCCCGACCTTTGAGAAGACCGCCGCCGACGAGGCGGAGGAGGAGCGGGCCATCTTCACCTTCCTGGACCCGCTGCCGGAGCCGGAGCGGGGGACGCTCCGCGCCCTGTTTGAGGAGGCGCTGGCCCTCAAAACGCCGGAATCCCGGCTCTGTAAGGCCCTCGACAAGCTGGAGGCCGTCATTGCGCACAACGAGGCCCCGCTTTCCACCTGGATCCCGCTGGAATACGACCTCCAGCGGACCTACGGCTGGAAGGAGGCCGAATTCTCGCCCTACCTCACGGCGCTGCGTGAGGCGGTGCTCCGGGAGACGGAGGAGAAGGTCGCCGCGGGCGAATCAAAAAGGCGCGGCGCTGCCGTGCCTGCGGAAGGGGAGAAGACCATGGAGGAGCTGCTGCTTTCGGGCTACTGCTTCCAGCTGGACCAGGCCAGAATGGTGGAGGCGGAGCTGGAGCACGGGACCCTTGCCGAGGTGGACTGCAATTACGAGACCTGCCTGCACCGCAAAAAGTGCGAGATCGGCAAGCGCATCACCGCCGCCCTCGAAGGGACGGAGGAGGCCTGACCGGCCCCAACTCCAAAACGCCGCCCGCCGGAGGAATTCCGGCGGGCGGCGTGTGTTTATCGGTAGAAGAGCAGGGAGAACCAGGTGACGAGGTTGCTCCCGGCCAGGAAATCGATGCCGTGGCGCTCGGCCAGGTCCGTGACGAGGATGCCGTGGCTCTCGACGCAGGGGAACATCCGCTCGGGGTGGCGGCAGGGCCCGCCGGGCCAGGCGCACTGCCTGCAGATGGCGCAGGACTCGGTGGAGAGGACGTAGACCTCCCCGGCCTCGGCCCTCAGCATATCCCGGACCCGGCGCGTCATGTCCTCATGGCCGGCCCGGGTGGCCAGAGTCTCCTCAAGGTTCGCAATGTCGCGGACCTCGGTGATGGTGGAGATCATGAGGAAGCGCGGGAAGCGGTCACAGCGGGCCTTGCACTCCGCCACGGTGCCCACCGCCGGGGGACAGGCCCAGGATTTGTTGTACATGCTGCACTCCTGCTCGCAGACCTTCCGGACCCGGTCCGTGAAGACCAGCTCCGACGTGTCGTAAAAGCCATAGGTGTAGAGGGGCAGCTCCGCAAGCTGCGCCTCAAATTTTGCTTCGTCCATTCACGGCTCCTTTCGCAGGTCCTCCAGCGTGCCTGCGAGCACGCTGCGGATGACGTTGGCCACGCCGTCCCCGTCGCAGGAGGCGGTGCGGTAGCGGGTGTGGGGGTCGGCCTCGGGGAGAATGTTCCCCATGCCGACGGGATAGCCTGCGGCCTCGAACATGGGGATGTCGTTGACGTTGTCCCCGATGGCCATGCAGTCCGCGAGGGGGACGCCCAGGGCCGCGGCCAGCTGGCGGAGGCCCGTGCCCTTGTCCTCGGCGGGATGGTTCAGCTCCAGGTTCTCCGGGATGGAGCAGAGCACCGGCAGACCTGCCGGCTCCAGCCGCGCCCGGGCCTTCTGCTGGTCCGCGGCGCTGCGGAAGAAGAGGTGCAGCTTTGCCACCGGGGCCGTCCGCGTGCGCAGCAGCGCCGCAAGGTCCACCGGCGTCCGCGTGGCGCGGATGATGGCGATGTAGTAGTGGTTCTGGTACTCGGAGAGCTTGGAAAACCGGTCCTGGTCTACGTAAACATGGCCGTCTGCCATGGGCTCAAAGAGACAGTCGAGGTCCGCGACCCGCCGGTAGAGGTCCCGGATCGTGTCCATGGGGATGCCTCCGGCGTACAGCTCCTGTTCCGCCCGGGCGTCGTATACGCTGGCGCCGGAGCAGTTGATCATGTAGCGGATGCCCGGCAGGGCCTGCAAAATATAGCCGCATTCGTCCCGGGCGCGGCCCGTGCTGAGGGCCAGGGCGATGCCGCGGTCTGCGGCCTCCTGAAAGGCCGCCCGGGTGGCGGCGGTGATCTCCCCGCGGGAGTTGAGCAGCGTGCCGTCCACATCGACGGCGATGAGCGAGACAGCCATGGGTCCCTCCTGGGTTTCGTTGGGTTTCGCGCCTTCGCGCATGGTTTAGTGTAGCACAGCTTCCGCTCCGAGGCAAGCGCCCGCGGTTGATTTCTTTTGCGCGCCACGCTATAATAGCCCCGGGGCAAGGCCCCGAACGGTGAATATTACGATGCGGAGGAAAGCATATGAAGCTGCATGAACTGTTCGAGCGTACGGACTTCGTCCACGAGAGCGGCACCCCGGAGGAGCTGCGGGTGGCGGAGCTCCTCCAGGCGGAGTGCGAAAAGCTGGGCGTCCCGGCCAGGCTCGAGCCATTCCGGGTGGCCATGGGCGACATCGAGGAGGCCCGTGTCATCGTGGACGGGCAGGAGATCCCCTGCCGGGGCCTCCGCTGCTGCGGCAGCGGCGCGGTGGAGGGCGAGCTCTACTATATGCCGGGCAGCGACCCCGTCTCCCTGGCCGGGGCCAGGGACAAGATCGTGCTGCTGGACAGCCAGGGCGTCTCCCGCTTCGGCTACCAGGACCTCATGAAGGCCGGGGCCAAGGCCCTCCTCTTCCAGTGCGGCGACGTCCACTACCCGAACCGGGACATCGACCGGCGGGACCTCCGGGAGCTGACCGTGGGCGATGAGAAGAAGGTCCTCTGCGCCATGCTGCACAGATTAGATGCCATCGAGCTGGTGAAGAACCACGCAAAGCACGCCCGCATCGAGATCCGGCAGCGCGAGTACGACGGCGCGTCCCACAACGTCGTCGCCGAGCTGCCCGGCGCGAAGGACGAGTGGATCGTCTTCACGGCCCACTACGACACCACGTCCCTCTCCCACGGCGCTTACGACAACATGAGCGGCTGCGCCGGTCTCCTCGGCGTGATGGAGGCCATGAAGGACGCGCCGCGGAACTGCGGCCTCCGCTTTATCTTCTGCGGCAGCGAGGAGCGCGGCCTCCTCGGCTCCAAGGCCTACGTCCGGGACCACAGGGACGAGCTGGACAAGATCGCCCTCGACGTGAACCTCGACATGATCGGCGCCCGCATGGGCAAGTTCGTGGCCTGCGCCGCGGCGGAGGACCGGCTGTGCGGCTACATCATGTATCTGGGCGCGGAGCTGGGCTTCCCGGTCACGGCCCGGACCGGCGTCAGCTCCAGCGACTCCGCCTCCTTCGCCGACGCCGGCGTCCCGGCGGTGACCTTCGCCCGGGGCGCGGGCGGGGCCGTCGCGCCGATCCACTGCCGCTACGACACCGTGGACGTCCTCTCCATGGAGCAGCTCCAGAGGGACATCGACTTCCTCACCGCCTTCACGAAGCGGATGTGCCAGTCCGTCCTCTGCCCCGTGGAGCACAAGATCCCCGAGAACATCCAGAAGGAGCTGGACGAGTACTTCTCCCGCAAGAAGAAGGAAAAGTAAGCGCACAGCGGCGCGGTCCCCGGGGCCGCGCCGCCCGTTCTTTCTCGCCGGAGCGGACATTCGTTCGCGGTGCTATTGACAAATCGCATAAAAGAGAGTATACTTGACTCAACTGAACTTGTATGAAAGGAAGTGTGCAGCATGACCAAGACCGGAATGCCCACGGAATACGGAACGAAGGCGTTCCAGATGTGCGCGCTGTACACGGGGTCCCGCGGGTAAGGCGGGAGTCTTGCGGCTTTGCGTTCTCTGGAGGCACAGAGGGCGCTTTTTTTGCGCCCGGGACAGCGCCGCAGGGGACGCGGCGCGAGCGGCGGCGGGCTGTGCCCGCCGGATGGAAAAGGAGATGAGGGTTCCAAGATGGATTCCAATTTTAAGCTGACCGGCGGAGAAAAGACCCGGCTCATCGCGCGCTATCTGCGGGGCTGCTGGGGCTTCTTCGCCGTGGCCCTGGCCTGCGCCTGCCTGGCCCAGGCCTTCAACGCCCTGACGCCCCAGGTCATCCGCCTGACCGTGGACTCGATCCTCGGGGACCAGCCCGCGTCGCTGCCCGGCTGGCTGCTGCGGCTGCTGGGCTGGGACGGGCTCCGGGCCGACCCGGGCCGTGCGCTGCTGGCCGCCGCCGGGGCCGTCATGGTCATTGCCGTGCTCCGCGCGCTCTGCGCCTTCGTCCAGCGGACGACGCTCAGCCGCGGCTCCGAGGGCTACGTCAAGGCCATCCGCGACGACCTCTACGGCCACATCCAGCGCCTGAGCTTCGCCTGGCACAAGCGGAACCCCACCGGCGACATCATCCAGCGCTGCACCTCCGACGTGGACGTCATCCGGAATTTCGTGTGCAACCAGCTCGTCGAGGTCCTGCGCACCGTGTTCCTCATCGTGCTCTACCTCGTCATCATGTTCCGGATGAACCCGCGGATGTCCTTCATCGCCCTCTGCTTCCTGCCGGTGGTGGGCCTGTCCTCCGGCGTGTTCTACCGGAAGATTTCCCGCCGCTTCAAGACCGCCGACGAGGCCGAGGGCGAGGTGACCACCTGCGCCCAGGAGAATCTCACCGGCGTCCGCGTCGTCCGGGCCTTCGGCCGGGAGCGCTTCGAGGAGGACAAATTCCGGGCCAAGAACGAGCGGTTTTCTCAGCTCTGGATCCGCCTCGGCAAGCTCATGTCCGTCTACTGGGCCTCGGGCACCCTGCTCACCTGTCTCCAGGTCATGGTCATCATCCTGGTGGGCGCGGAGGAGGCGGTCCACGGCCGCATGACCCTGGGCGACTTTCTCGTCTTCGTGACCTACAACGAGTCCCTGGCCTGGCCGGTCCGGTCGCTGGGCCGTGTGCTCTCGGAGATGAGCAAGGCCGGCGTGTCCATGGACCGCGTGGGCTACATCCTCCGGGCCGAGGAGGAGCACGACGACCCCGACGCCCTGCCTGCTGCCACCGGCGACATCGTCTTCGACCATGTGACCTTCTCCTACGAGGGCCAGGAGGTGCTGAAGGACGTGAGCTTCACCATCCGGGAGGGCGAGACCTTCGCCATCCTCGGCGGCACCGGCTCCGGCAAGAGCACCCTGGTCCACCTGCTGGATAGGCTTTATGACGTGCCAGAGGGCCAGGGCCGCATCACCATCGGCGGCGTGGACATCAAAAAAATGCGCCGCGCGGACCTCCGGCGGGAGATCGGCCTGGTGCTCCAGGAGCCGTTCCTCTTCTCCGAGACCATCGGCGAGAACATCCGGGCCACCTGCCCCGGCGCGCCGGAGGAGGAGATGCGCCGGGCCGCCGCCGTCGCCTGCGTGGACGACGCCATCACGTCCTTCCCCGCGGGCTACGACACCATTGTCGGCGAGCGGGGCGTGACCCTCTCCGGCGGCCAGAAGCAGCGCGTCGCCATTGCGCGGATGCTCATGCAGCGTGCGCCCATCCTGGTCTTTGACGATTCCCTCTCCGCCGTGGACGCGGAGACGGACACGAAAATTCGGAATGCGCTCCGGGACACCCTGGCCGAGTCCACGGTGATCCTCGTGTCCCACCGGGTGACGACGCTGATGCAGGCGGACCGTATCCTGGTCCTGGACGGCGGCCGCGTCGCCGCCCTCGGCACCCACGCGGAGCTCATCGCGCAGCCCGGCCTCTACCGGGAAATTTACGACATTCAGATGCGCAGCGACGACCGCGCGCTCGTGATGGAAGGAGGCGACGACTGATGGCCGCCATTGACGAACAGGAATATACAAAATCCTTTGACTGGGGCATCTGGAAGCGCCTGACGCCGTTTCTGAAGCCCTTCCGCCGCCTTTTTGTGGGAATGCTGGTCTTCAACGGCCTCACGGCGCTGGTGGACGTGCTGCTGCCGCTGTTCCAGCGCTATGCCATCTCCCACTTCATCGAGGCGAACACGCTGCACGGCCTCGCACCCTACGGCCTCTGCTACTTTCTCGTGGTGCTGGTCCAGGCGCTGAGCGTCGTGGCCTTCGCCCGCTGCTCCATGGAGATCGAGATGAACCTGGGCCGTGATATGCGGAACCAGCTGTTCCACCACCTCCAGACCCTCTCCTTCTCCTTTTACAATGTGACGCCTGTGGGCTATCTGCTCACCCGTGTCATGAGCGATACGAACCGCATCGCCGGTATGATCGCCTGGAACTTCACGGATATCCTCTGGTCGCTGTTCTACGTACTGGGCACCTTCGCCGCCATGCTGCTGCTCAACTGGAAGCTGGCCCTGGTGGTCATTCTCATCGTGCCGGTCATGGCGGTGCTGACGAGCTATTTCCAGAACCGCATCCTCCACTGGAACCGCCGGGTGCGCAAGATGAACTCCCGCATCACCGGCGCCTTCAACGAGGGCATCACCGGCGCGAAGACCACGAAGACCCTCGGCACCGAGGAGCGCAGCAGCGCCTCCTTCCGGGATCTGACGAAGACCATGCACGACGCGGGCATCCGCGCCGCCCGGCTCAACGCCGTCTATATCTCCATCATTCTCTTTGTCAGCACCCTGGCCGTGGCCATCGTGCTGCTGCGCGGCGGCCACATGGTGCTGGAGCAGGCGCTGAACCTCGCCACGCTCTCCGCCTTCACGACCTACGCCGTGGGCATCTTCGAGCCGATCCAGATGACCGCCGCCAACATCGCCGAGTTCATCTCCCTCCAGGCCTCCATCGAGCGCGTCACGGACCTCATGGACAAGGTGCCCCAGGTCCAGGACAGCCCGGAGGTCATCGCCCGCTACGGCGACGCCTTCCACCCGAAGAAGGAGAACTGGGAGCCGCTCCGCGGCGAGATCGAGTTCCGGGACGTGACGTTCCGCTACCCCGACGGCGGTGAAAACGTGCTGGAGCACTTCTCGCTCCACATCCCCCAGGGCACCACGGTCGCCATCGTCGGCGAGACCGGCGCGGGCAAGAGCACGCTGGTCAACCTGGCCTGCCGGTTCTTCGAGCCGACGGAGGGCCAGGTCCTCATCGACGGCCGGGACTACCGGGAGCGCAGCCAGCTCTGGCTCCACTCCAACATCGGCTACGTGCTTCAAAGCCCCCACCTCTTCTCCGGCACCGTCCGGGAGAACATCCGCTACGGCCGCCTCGAGGCCACGGACGCCGAGGTCGAGGCCGCCGCGAAGGCTGTTTCCGCGGACACCGTGGTGGAAAAGCTCGAAAAGGGCTGGGACAGCGACGTCGGCGAGGGCGGCGACCGCCTCTCCACCGGCGAAAAGCAGCTGATCTCCTTCGCCCGGGCCGTGCTGGCGAACCCGCGCATCTTCGTGCTGGATGAGGCCACGTCCTCCATCGACACGAAGACGGAGCAGCTCATTCAGGACGCCATCGACCACCTGCTTCAGGACCGCACCTCCTTCCTCATCGCCCACCGCCTCTCCACCATCCGCAAGGCGGACCTCATCCTCGTGGTCCGCGACGGCAGGATCGTGGAGCAGGGCAAGCATGAGGAGCTGCTGCGCCGCCGCGGCTACTACCACGACCTCTACAGCCGCCAGTTCGCCGAGGAATCGGCGGCCCGCGTGCTGTCGTAAGCGAATACAAAGCAGCTCCCTCTGATACCCGTGTCCGGCAACGATAAGATCGGCGACCGCGTGCGCATCACCGGCGCCACCGACTTCTATCAGGGTGAGCCGGAGCCTCAGGTCTCCAAGGATGGCAGCGGAAAGGACCTTGTAATGCTGCTGGGCGAGGGCGACCCCGTGGAGCCCGCCGAGGGGAATGCGGGCGGCATCCTGAACCGCAGCGCCGAGGGCAAGCTCGTCACCCGGAAGGGCGTCGTGACCGGCTACGAGATCGTCAACGATCGGGTCCGGACCATCATGGTCCGCGGCGCGGACGGCAAGACGGCCCGCGTGTTCATCGACGGCTGCATCACCGCGGAACAGGAACAGGAGGCCAAGAACCTCGCCCTTGGCGCGGAGAGCACCGTCACCGGCCTCGCGTCCTACGACGACACCTTCAACGCGCCGGAAGGCCCCTTCGAGCACATCCACAGCCGCGCCGACGCGGTCTGCGGCGAGGTCGTGGAGCACGTCCATGACTACGTCTGGACGACCACCAAAGCGCCCACCTGCACCGAGGCCGGCCACGAAGCCCCGGACCTGCTCCGTCTGCGGCGCGAAGGAAACGGCCAAGATCCCCGCGCGGAAGCGCCCGGCCGCCGGCGACCGCGCCATGCGCTCCCTCTGGGCGGCGCTGCTGGTGCTCGCCGCCGCTGCCGCCGCCTTCCTGCTCGGCAGAAAGAAGCGCGGCAAGTAAGCAGCACCCCATAGGACCCCGCAGGGCCTGCCGAACGGCAGGCCCTGCTTTTTCCGCGCACTGGACGGAACTCTACGCAAAAGCGCATTTGTTCCAGCACTTCTTTCCGGAAAAAGCGATTGCTATTTCCGCCGCCGTGCGGTATGATGGAGGAAGAAACGCTGCGGAGGAAACGCAATGGAATATCGCATCGAACACGACTCCATGGGGGAGGTCCGGGTCCCGGCGGACCGGCTTTGGGGGGCGCAGACCCAGCGGAGTCTGGAGAATTTCCCCATCGGCGGCGGCCGGGAGACCATGCCGCCGGAGATCATCCGGGCCTTCGGCATCCTGAAACAGGCGGCGGCGGAGGCCAACCACCGGCTCTGCCCCGAGAAAATGACCGAGGAGAAGCGCCGGGCCATCGCCGCGGCCTGTGCCGAGGTCACGTCCGGGGCCCTGCGGGACGAGTTCCCGCTGGTGGTCTTCCAGACCGGCTCCGGCACCCAGACGAATATGAACGCCAACGAGGTTATCGCGAACCGCGGCAACGCCCTGGCGGGCGCAAAGCTGCTCCACCCCAACGACGACGTCAATATGTCCCAGTCGTCCAACGACACCTTCCCCACGGCCATGCACATCGCCGCGGTGACGGCGCTGGAGGACCGGGTCCTGCCCGCCATCGACCACCTGACGGCGGCGCTCCGGCGGTTGGAGGCCGAGCACGCGGGCATCGTCAAGTCGGGCCGCACCCACCTCCAGGACGCCACGCCCATCGCCTTTTCGCAGGAAATTTCCGGCTGGCGCACGAGCCTGGAGCGGGACCGGGCGCTGATCGGGCTGGCCCTGCCGCCCCTGCGGGAGCTGGCCCTGGGCGGCACGGCGGTGGGCACCGGCCTCAACGCCCCGAAGGGCTTCGACACGGCGGTGGCCGAGGCTGTCTCGGCCCTCACGGGCAAGGAATTCCGCACGGCGGAGAACAAATTCCACGCCCTGACGTCCCGGGACGAGCTGGTCTTTGCCCACGGCGCGCTCAAGGCCCTGGCCGCGGACCTGATGAAGATCGCCAACGACGTCCGCTGGCTGGCCTCCGGCCCCCGGGACGGCCTCGGCGAAATTTTCATCCCGGAGAACGAGCCCGGCTCCTCCATCATGCCCGGCAAGGTCAACCCGACCCAGTGCGAGTCCGTCACCATGGCGGCGGTCCAGGTCATGGGCAACGACGCCGCCATCGGCTTCGCCGCCAGCCAGGGCAACTTCGAGCTGAACGTCTTCCTGCCCGTGCTCATTGACAATTTCCTCCGCTCCGCGCGGCTGCTCGCGGACTGCATGGTCTCCTTCTGCGACCGCTGCGTCTCCGGCATCCGGGCGAACCGGGAGAAAATGGCGCACAACCTCCGCAATTCCCTCATGCTGGTCACGGCGCTGAATCCCTACATCGGCTATGAAAACGCGGCGAAAACCGCGAAAAAGGCCTATCAAGAGAACATTTCCCTCAAGGAAGCCTGCGTGTCCCTCGGCTTCCTGACCGCGGAGCGCTTCGACGAGGTGTTCCACCCCGAGCAAATGATCTGACGGCCTGGGGCCGAAAAAAAGAAGAATAAGTAAGGGAGAAAAAACACATGAGTCACCTCGCAGAGATCCTCGAGACCGTGATGCTGGTCTGCTTTGGCTTTTCCTGGCCGATCAACCTCATCAAGCACATCAAGCTCCGGAGCGCCAAGAGCACGAGCCTGCCCTTCCTGCTCCTGATCTGGGGCGGCTACATCGCCGGTGTGGCGGCGAAGCTCATCAAGCTGCTGGACCCCGCACAGACCAGCCCCACCTGGTACCTCATGACCATCTACCTCATCAACCTTGCCATGCTGACGGCGAACCTGCTGGTCTATTTCCGCAACCGCCGCCTCGACCGGCTGGCGGAGGCCGCAGATAAGTAAGGAGATTTTTATGGAACGCGAAGCACTGATTTATCAGGACCGGCGCGGCACAGGCTGCTCCAAGTGGGACGGCCAGACGCCGAGCTTCGGCGAGGAGGGCCTGGACCCCTTCTGGGTTGCGGACATGGACTTCCACGCGCCCCAGGCCGTGCGGAAGGCCCTCACCCACTGGGCAGAGACCGCCATTTTCGGCTACGGCGGCGACAAGAAGGCCTGGATGGACAGCTTTCTTGCCTGGGAGGAGACGCGCCACGGCCTCAAGGCCGAGGCGGACTGGCTGCGCTATGCGCCGGGCATCGTCACGGGCATCTTCTGGGTCATCTCGGCCCTGACGGCGCCGGGCGACGCCGTGGCCGTGCTGAAGCCGGTCTACTACCCCTTCTTCCACGCCGTGGAGGACACGGGGCGGCGGCTCGTCTACGGCACGCTCCGGAACGACGGCGGCGTCTATACCGTGGACTTCGACGCCCTGGAGCAGCTGTTCCGGGAAGAAAAGCCCAAGGCCCTGCTGCTCTCCAGCCCCCACAACCCCGTGGGCCGCGTTTTTCGCCGCGAGGAGCTGGAGCGCTTCTGCGCCCTCTGCGAGACCTACGGCGTGCTGCTCCTCTCCGATGAGATCCACCAGGACCTCATCCTCCCGGGCCATACCCAGATCCCCATGCTGACGCTCCGGCAGAAGAACACCGTCTCCTTCGCCGCCGCGTCCAAGACCTTCAACCTGGCGGGACTCCAGAACTCCTTTCTCCTGCTGCCGGACCCGGCGCTGCGGGAGAAGTACGACGATTTCGTGCGCCGCGTGGCCCATGTGAGCGGCGGCACCGAGGTCGGCTGCATCGCCGCCGCCGCGGCCTTCCGTGAGGGCGGACCCTGGCTTGCCAGTGTGCTGGACCAGGTGGAGGAGAATTACCGCGCCATCCGGGACATTCTGGCCGGGAAGGCCCCCAGGGCAGTGGTCTCGCCGCTGGAGGGCACCTACCTCATGTGGGTGGACCTCCGGCCCTACGTCCGGGAGCAGGACGCCGTCCACGACCTGCTCCAGAAGACCTGCCGTCTGGCCGTGGACTACGGCGAGTGGTTCGGCGGGGACGACTATGTGGGCTTCATCCGCCTGAACCTGGCAACAAGCCGCGAGAACTGCGTCCGCGCCGCCGAACGCCTCGGCGATGCTCTGCACGCCCTGCGCTGACACAAAAAAGAACGCCCCCGGCTCCAAAGCGGAGCCGGGGGCGCGTTTTGTCAGCGGGGGAGCCAGGGGGCGAGGGCCTCGCCCCAGGCGCCGATGAGCCGGGGGAGGGTCCAGGCGGCGTTGGCGGGGCTGGTGGAGGGCAGCACGGCGGCCTCCCGCCCGAGGGCCGGGCGGAGCAGGCGGTCGTAGAGCCGCCCCGCCGTCTGGCCGTTGCAGAACACGGCTCCGATGGGCGCGGCGGCGAGAATGGGGCCCACGT
>CALICR010000139.1 GCA_938049125.1 uncultured Clostridia bacterium | reverse complement strand
ACTGTAAATCTGTTGTCAGTGACTTCGGTGGTTCGAATCCACCTTCCCCCACCAATCCCGAACACGAAGGTGTTCGGGATTTTTGTATCCGCGAAAAGCTCCGGCGGCACGCACCGGAGCGCCGGCGGAAACGGGCGCCGGGCGGGGGCAGCCCGCATCCATGAAGAAGTAACATGAACTGCATGATCTTTTTTTGCGGAGAATACATCCCCTGGGGGAGGTTCACAAACCCAAATTGCCCTGCTATGATAGAAGCACATATCCTGCACGCCCAAGCCCTGCATACAAAACGGGATCGCGCGATCCCGGGGAACGCGGCGCGGTGCCGTTTTGCGGCAGTCCGGAGCAGAGGGCCGGAGGCGCCGGGAGCAAGTACAACGGAAAGGGGAAGGAACATGAAGAAGACAACGCGATCCCTCGCGGCGCTGCTTGCCGCGCTGATGCTGCTGGGCCTGTGCGCCTGCGGCGCGAAAACGGCGCCCGCAGAAGCGGAGGATACAACGACCGCGGCGAATGAAGCCGCAGAGCCGGAGAAAACCGCAGAGGCAGAGGAAGCCGCAGCGCCGGAGGAGACTGCCGCCGAAGCGGAGTCCGCAGCTGCGGCTGTCCGGACGATCACCGACGGAAACGGCCGCGAGGTGGAGATCCCGCAGACGGTGGAAACCATTGTCTGCGTCGGCGTCGGCGCGCTGCGCTACTCCTGCTATCTGCAGGCGCAGGACCTGGTCGTCGGCGTGGAGGATTACGAAACCAAGCCCGGAATGTCCCGCCTCTACAACTATGTGAACTTCGACAAGTTCGGCACGCTGCCGGTGATCGGCACGAACGGCGAGCCCTTTGTCGAGGAGATCATCAACGTCGGCCCGCAGGTCATCGTCATGTCCGCGTATGCAAGCGTGGACCCGGACGAGCTGCAAAGCAAGACCGGGATCCCGGTCGTCGTGGTTCCCGGCAGCGACACGACGCTGGATGACAAGGCGTATGAAACGCTGCGGATCCTCGGCGAGCTCTACGGCAAGGAGGACCGCGCCGACGCGCTGACAGCCTACCTGCATGGCATCGAGGACGATCTCAATGCCCGCACGGAGGGCGTCGCGGAGGAGGAGAAGCCCTCCGTCTACGTCTGCGGCGTTTCCTTCAAGGGCGCGCACGGCTTTGAGGGCACGGAGGCGTTCTACGGCCCCTTTGAGCTGATCCACGCAAACAACCTCGCCAATACGACCGGGCAGACCGGCGCCTTCGACATTGACACGGAGCAGGTCCTTGCGTGGGACCCGGACGTGATCTTTGTCGACTTCAACGGTATGGATTTAATCAAAGAAGATTATGCAGCGAACGCAGATTTCTATAACAGCCTGACGGCGGTGAAGGAGGGGCGCGTCTATTCGCAGATCTCGTTCCGCTCCAGCGCGTCGAATCTGGAAACCGCGCTGGCCGATGCGTATTATGGCGCAGCCATCCTCTATCCGGAGCAGTTCGCGGATGTGGATGTGGAGGCGAAGACCGGAGAAATCTTTGAAATGCTGCTGGGCAGCAATCCCTATCCGGACTTAAAGGATGCTGGCTATGAATTCAGACCTGTCACCATCGGCGAATAACGATTCCGGAGCGGCCTATCGCCGAAATCAGATCAAAAGCTGCTGTTTTCTTGGAATATTGTTCATTTGTCTGCTGATCGCGCTGGTGCTGTCCCTGCGGGCAGGCTCCTACAGCACGCCGGTCGCGGAGCTGGTCAAGGGCGTCCTTGGAAAAGCGGCCGACGATAAAATCAACCTTGTCGTCCGCGGCAACCGTCTGCCCCGCATCTGCACGGCGCTGATCGCGGGAGCGGGTCTGGGGCTTGCCGGCTGCGTGATGCAGGCGATTCTCCGCAATCCGCTTGCATCCGCATCCACCCTCGGCGTTTCGCAGGGCGCCGGCTTCGGCGCGGCGTTTGCGATTATTGTGCTGAACATGGGCGCGGTGGGAAAGCTCGGCAGTGTTGCGATTCCGCTGTGCGCCTTCGTCGGCAGTATGTCCGTTGCGCTGGTCATTCTGGGGCTGAGCCGCTTCCGGCAGGTCTCCACCCAGGGGATCGTCCTTGCCGGCACGGCGATCAGCGCCATGTTCTCCGGCGCGACGACGCTGATGCAGTATTTCGCGGATGAGATCCAGCTCAATACGCTGGTATTCTGGACGTTCGGCAGCCTCGGCAGCACGGGCTGGGGCGACATCGGGAAAATGCTTGCCGTGCTGGTCTGTGTCTCCGTCTGCTTCCTCCTGCACCGCTGGGACTATAACGCGCTGCTGAGCGGCGAGGAAACGGCGGTCAGTCTGGGGATCAACGTGAAGCGGCTCACGCTTTCCAACATGGTGCTCTGCTGCCTGCTGTCCTCGGTGATCGTGTCCTATATCGGTCTCATCAACTTCATCGGCCTGATCGCACCGCATATCGTCCGCCTGGTCGTCGGCAATAACCACGTCTATCTGCTGCCCGGCTCCGCGATGGCGGGCGCGCTCATCCTGCTGCTGGGCGACCTGTTCGCGCGTGTGGTCATCAGTCCGGTCATCCTGCCCATCGGCGCGATCACCTCGTTCCTCGGCGGCCCGATGTTCCTGTATCTCCTGTTCAAAGGAGGAGATCAGAAATGCTGACGGTTGAGAAGCTCTCCTATCACTACAAGGGCAGACCGGCGGTGCTCCAAGACGTGAACTTCCAGGTGAACACGGGCGAATTTCTGGCGATTCTGGGCAACAACGGCGTCGGGAAAAGCACGATGCTGAAGTGCTTTAACAAAATTCTTACCCCGGACGCCGGGAAGATCATGCTGGACGATGAAAATCTCCTGCAAATGAACGCCAGACAGGTGGCGCAGCGGGTGGCGTTTGTTGCGCAGAGCGTCCCGAGCACCCAGATGACGGTTCACGACATGGTCATGCTGGGGCGCAGGCCCTATATGAAATGGGGCTTCACGGAGGAGGATCATCAGATCGTCCACTACGCAATGGCACAGCTTCAGATCGAGCCGCTGCGCGGACGCTTTCTCAATGAGCTGTCCGGCGGCGAGCGCCAAAAGGTGATGCTGGCGCGGGCGCTGGCGCAGCAGCCGAAGCTCCTGCTGCTGGACGAGCCGACGAGCAGCCTGGATATCCAGAATCAATACCAGGTGCTGGAGATCGTGCGGGAGATCTGCCGCGCGCAGCCTTTGACGGCGATCGTCGTCATTCACGATCTGAACCTGGCACTGCGGTTTTGCGACCGGTTTGTGCTTCTGCGTCAGGGCGGCGTCTACGCCTGCGGCGGGAAAGCGGTTCTGGACAGAGCCGCGCTGCGGGAGGTCTACCATGTGGATGCAGAGGTCGTAACGGTTCAAAAACAGAGCATCGTCCTTGTCGATGAGAAGGACGATGCACACTGAGAAACGGGAGGAACAGTATGGCACATCAATTGGATTCGGAACAGAAACTCTGGGAAAAGGCGGCGGCATTTCACGGCCATGTCTGCCCCGGCCTGACGATCGGCTATCGTGCGGCACTGTACGCGATCGAGCTGCTGGGTCTGACGTTCTCGGACGATGAGCAGGTCGTCTGCATCACGGAAAATGATGCCTGCGGCGTGGATGCGATTCAGGCGATCCTCGGATGCAGCATCGGAAAGGGAAATCTTCTGTTCCATATGCGCGGCAAGCAGGCGTTTTCGTTCTACAACCGGAAAACCGGGAAGTCCGTCCGCCTGGTCCTGCGGGAAAAGCCGCGCGATATGACGCGGGAGGAAGCGTTTGACTACTATCATAGCTGCGCGGACCATGAAATGTTTGAGGTCAAGGAAGCAGCGCTCCGGCTGCCGGAGCACGCCAGAATTTTTGACTCCTATGTCTGCGATTGCTGCGGCGAGACGACCGGCGCAAACTGGATCCGGCTGTCCGGCGGGAAAACGCTGTGCCTCGACTGCTATGAGACGTATGACCGGTTTGACGTCTGAGCGGACCTCGATGCGTCCGGAGCCGTGCGCCCCGGACGCCGAAGCCGCCGTCTCCCGGCCAAAAGCCCGTATGCGGAAGCATACGGGCTTTTTTTCCTCCCCGTCGGAGCCGCAGGCCGTCTGCGGCGGGGAAGCACGTTGATTTCGGCCCGCCCGGCTGGTATACTATAAAAAGAAAGGCGTCAGCCGGACGGTCCTGTCATGACCTCGTGAGACGGCATCCGAGGAAAGGATAGGCGCTTCGCGCCTGTGCGCGAGTGAGACAGGCCCTCGGCCTGGAAAAAGGAGGACAAGCCATGCTGCCGGTGGAATTTGCGGAGAAGATGGAGCGGCTGCTGGGGGCGGAGGAATGGGACGCGCTGCTGGCGGCCTGGGAGCGGCCCCGGGCCGTGGGCCTGCGGCTCCAGGCCGGGATGGCGGCGCGCCTGGCCCCGGACGGGGACGCGGCGGCGCGGCTCCCGGCGGACTGGGCCCTTGCGCCGGTGCCCTGGGCCGCGGGCGGCTATTTCTATGATCCGGCAGCCCGGCCCGGCCTGCACCCCTGGCACGAGGCGGGGCTCTACTACCTCCAGGAGCCGAGCGCCATGGCCCCGGCGGCCCTGCTGGCCCCGCGGCCCGGGATGCGCGTCCTCGACCTCTGCGCCGCCCCCGGCGGCAAGTCCACCCAGCTCCTCAGCGCCCTGGCGGGCCGGGGCCTGCTGGTCTCCAACGAGCTCCACCCGGGCCGGGCGAAAATCCTCTCCCAGAACCTCGAGCGCGTCGGCGCGGCCAACGCCCTGGTCCTGAACGAGCACCCCGCCCGGCTGGCGGAGCGGCTGCCGCGCGTTTTCGATGCCGTGCTGGTGGACGCGCCCTGCTCCGGCGAGGGGATGTTCCGCAAGGAGGCCGCCGCCGTGGCCGACTGGACCCCGGATACGCCGCGGATCTGCGCCAGGCGGCAGCGGGAGATCCTTGAATCCGCCGCGGCCACGGTCCGGGCGGGCGGACGGCTGCTCTATTCCACCTGCACCTTCTCGCCCGAGGAGAACGAGGGCGTCGTCTCCGACTTCCTCCGGGACCACCCGGAGTTCTCGCTGGTGCAGCCGGACGCGCCCTGGTTCGCGCCGGGGCGGCCCGACCTCCTCACGGACCCGGTCCCGGGCCTCGAGGCCTGCTGCCGCCTCTGGCCCCACCGCCTCCGGGGCGAGGGACACTTTGCGGCCCTGCTGCAATATAATGGCCTAGAAGCTTCTGACCTGCCCGAAGAGCCGGGCGTTCCGCTGCCGCAGGAGGCCCGGGCGCTGCTGGACCGGCTTGGCGCGGCCCTGCCGGAGCGGCGCTGCCTCGACTTCGGCGGGCGGCTCTTCCTGCTGCCGCCGGACTGCCCGTCGCTGCGGGGCCTCAGGACGCTGCGCCCCGGCCTCTGCCTCGGCACGGCGAAAAAGGGCCGCTTCGAGCCGGACCACGCCCTCAGCCACGCCCTCCCCGGCCTCCCCGCCGTGGACTATCCGTCAGGCGCCCCCGAAGTCGCCGCCTACCTCCGCGGCGAGACCCTCCCCGCCGGAGAAGCGGCCGGCTGGTTGACCATAACCGCCGAGGGCTTAGCCCTCGGCTGGGCCAAATCCGCCGGAGGCGTCCTGAAAAACCACTACCCCAAGGGCCTGCGCCGCCTGACCTGACCCCCTACATACGCTGAGTGCCCTCTCCGACCTCGCTTCGCTCGGCCACCTCTCCCAAAGGGAGAGGCAAGGGGGAGGTTCGTTTCGCTCAGCCACCTC
>CALICR010000138.1 GCA_938049125.1 uncultured Clostridia bacterium | reverse complement strand
ATCGACATTGAGAAGCTCATGCAGGGCGCGGCGGCCCAGCGGGAACGCTGCCTGGAGCCGGGCGAGGACAATGCGGCGCTCCGCTATGCGCTGAACCGCCAGACGCTCTACGCCGCGGGCAAGAGCACCGAGATCCTCGCCTGCTACGAGCCCTGCTTCCGGTTCATGGCCGAGTGGTGGAAGCAGCTCTACGGCGAGTCCGAGGGCAAGGACGGCAAGGGCATTTTCCCGGCCTCCGTGGACCTGACGGCGGACCTCCACTCCATGGGCCAGTATATCCAGCAGGGCATCCGCAACCTGCAGGAGACCGTCGTGGCCTTTGACGAGTGCCGCACGGACGTGAAGGTGCCCTTCGTCGAGGGCGACCCCGAGGGCCTGAACTATCTCGCCGGGCGCTCTCTACACTATATCAACCAGAAGGCCATGGAGGCCACGGCCCAGGCCCATGAGGACGGCGGCGTGCCCGTCACCATCCTCCACTTCCCGCGCATTGACGAGGAGAGCTGCGGCGCGATGATCTACTTCTTCGAGTTCGCCTGCGGCGTCAGTGCCTATATGTCCGGCGTGAACCCCTTCAACCAGCCCGGTGTCGAGGCCTATAAGAAGAATATGTTCCACCTGCTGGGCAAGCCCGGCTATTGATCGGAGTATGGCCATGGACGCAAAGGAATTGGACGCCCTCCTGCGGGCGCTTGGGATGCACCCGGACTGCTGCGGCTTCGCTGACTGCGAGAAGAGCTTTTATGACGGCATGGACGCGGGCCTCGCGGGGCACAGCACGGGCATGATGATGCTCCCGACCTACATCTCCGCCGAGGGCACGGTGCCCCGCGGGGAGAAGATTCTCGTCATGGACGCCGGCGGCACAAACTTCCGCCGGGCCGTGGCCTGGTTCGACGAAAGCGGCAAGCTGGTGCTGGACCACTTTGAAAAGCGGCCCATGCCCGGCACCCGGGGTGAGCTGAGTGTTGAAGAATTCTTCGACGAGATCGCGGAGGCGCTGCTGCCGGTGCTGGCGGAGAGCGACCGCATCGGCTTCTGCTTCTCCTACGCCGCCATGGCGCTGCCGAACCGCGAC
>CALICR010000137.1 GCA_938049125.1 uncultured Clostridia bacterium | reverse complement strand
TCGACAATTCCGCCACCACGAAGCCCTGTCCCGAGGCCATCGCCGCCATGCAGGCGGCGCTGACCGACTGCTGGGGCAATCCCTCCTCGGTCCACAGCCTCGGCATCGCCGCCAGTCACCTGCTGCGGGACGCCCGGTCCGCCGTGGCCGCCCGCCTCGGCGCGGAGCCGGACCGGGTCTTCTTCACCTCCGGCGGCACCGAGGCCGACAACTGGGCCGTCTTCTCCGCCGCCGAACGCCTCGGCAAGCGCGGGAAGCACATCGTCACCACCGCCGTGGAGCACCATGCCGTGCTCCATCCCATGAAAAGGCTGAAGGAGCGCGGCTTCGAGGTCACGTATCTCCGGCCCGACGAGAAGGGCTTCGTCTCCGCCGCCGCCCTGGCCGCGGCCCTGCGGCCGGACACCATCCTGGTCTCCGTTATGATGGTCAACAACGAGTCCGGTGCGGTGATGCCCATCCGCGACATGATCCGCGAGACCCGGCGGCACGCACCCCTGGCCCTGTTCCACACGGATGCGGTCCAGGGCTTCCTCAAGGTGCCGTTCCAGGCAAAGTCCCTCGGCGCGGACCTCATCTCGATCTCCTCGCACAAGATCCACGGTCCCAAGGGCTGCGGCGCGCTCTACATCCGCAAAGGCCTCAGCCTCCCGCCCTACCTCCACGGCGGCGGGCAGGAGCAGAACTACCGCTCCGGCACCGAGGCCATGCCCGCCATCGCCGGCTTCGCCGCCGCCTGCCGCGCCGCCCATCCGGCGGAGGACATGGCCCATATGGCCGCCGTGCGGGACTATGGCCGCCGCATTCTCGCGGAGGTCCCGGACCTCGTGCTCACCGGAGCGCAGACCGCGCCCCACATCCTCAGCCTCTCGCTGCCCGGCCTCCGGAGCCAGGGCATCATCAACTGCCTCCAGGACCGGGACATCTTTGTCTCCGCCGGCTCCGCCTGTGCCAAGGGCCACCGCAGCCACGTGCTGGAGGCCATGGGCCTGCCCGCCGCCGTCATCGACGGCTCCATCCGTGTCTCCCTCGCCGCCGAGAACACCGAGGCCGACATGGACGCCCTCCGGGACGCCCTGCTCTATGCCAAGGCGACACTCAAGGGCTGATTTTCCCGCAAAAAACGCCTCCGTATGACCGCAGTCATACGGAGGCGTTTTCTGTTTCATTCGATTCAGCGCACGCGGATAAAGTAGAGCCAGCGGCGGAACCGCGCCGCCAGCGCACCCGCGGCGTCAGCCAGCAGGTTGGTAAGGGGCCGGACCACCAGGTCCAGCTCTCCCGCATAGCGCACGAGATGCCCGCCGAAGCCCGCGGCAAATTCGTACTCCGGCGACTCCCGGCGGCGGAACACCCCGGGGAAGAAGGCCGCGCGGCAGCCCGCGGCGGCAGACTGCTCCAGGATCACCGTCCGCAGCAGATAGGGCGCGGGCAGTGTCACGTCGCCGTCCCCGGCCTCAAAGACGCAGGTGGCCTTGCCGCCGTAGGCGATGACCAGCGCACCCGCCACGGTCCGTCCCTCGTAATCGGCCAGATAGATCGCGGCCCGGCTGCCGAAATTCTCCATCAGCCCGGTGAAATACGCCTCCGGGCGCACGACGCGCCCCTCGCGCAGGCCCGCCGCCTGCATCAGCTCCGTGAAGGCCGCGGCCAGCTCCCTGCCACCCCGGCGCACCGTGACGCCCCGCCGCACGGCCATCTGCACACGCTGCCGGTGCTCCGGCGTGAACGTATCCGGGATGCGATCCGGCACGCTGCCGAGGGCCAGCATCCAGGCCCGCCGGGGCTGGGCGGGCTGATAGCTGCGGCGTCTCCGCCGCACCTTGAAGCCCCGCTCCGCGAACCGGTCCGTCAGCCCGCCCTCGGGCATCATGGGGTCCAGCCGGACCAGATAGGCCCGCTCCTGCCGCGCCAGCTTTTTCAGCGCCGTCAGCAGCTCGTCCAGCGTCTCCCGGTCATCCGGGTCACAGACGGGGCCGCGGCAGCCGTAGACCATGGAGCACCCGAGCCAGGGAACCCGCCGGCACAGCACCGCCAGGGTCCCGGTGATCCGGCCCCACTGATTGCGACGGATCAGCGCACGCCAGTGCCAGTCCGGCTTCTGCCGCGCCCAGAGGCTGCTCTGCAAAAAGCTGCCCAGCGGGTGCCGGAGCACGAAGGCGTCATAGTCCGCCAGATTTTCTCTTGTCACGACCTCGACCATGCGCCCGCCTCCCCCGCTCTCCCGCCGGTGTTTCTATTTATCATACCAGACCGCGCCCGGAAATGCAAATTTTTCGCCATTCCCGTTCTTTTCCCGTCCGGACACAACATCTTGTAGTATTCCCGGGAAATAATATCAAATTATTGTGGTTTTCCCGGCACCGTTCGCGGGTATTTTCACTTCCGGCGCGCAAAAATGAGAGAAGGAAATTCCTGGAAAAATCAGGAAGCTTCCGGGAGGAGGAACAAAAAATGCAGAAACCGAAAACTCTGATGGAGACCGGGCGGGTCGTCCATCTGCCCGTCACATCCATCCGTCCGAACCCCGGCCAGCCCCGGAAGGTCTTCGACTCTGCCGGGCTCCAGGAGCTGGCGTCGTCCATTTTGCAGTACGGCGTGCTCCAGCCCCTGACGGTCCGGCGGCGAGACAGCGGCTACGAGCTGGTGGCCGGAGAGCGGCGGCTCCGGGCCGCCCGGCTGGCCGGGCTCACGGAGGTGCCCTGTATCGTCATGGCCCTGGACGAGGAGCAGTCAGGGATGCTGGCCCTGGTGGAGAACCTCCAGCGCCGGGACCTCGACTTCATTGAAGAGGCCGAGGGCCTCTCCCGCCTCATGCGCCTCTACGGCCTCAGCCAGGAGCAGGCCGCCCAGCGCGTCGGCAAGAGCCAGTCCGCCGTGGCCAATAAGCTGCGCCTGCTGCGCCACAGCCCGAAGGTCCTGGACGCCCTGCGGGCAAACCAGCTCTCGGAGCGCCACGCCCGGGCCCTGCTCAAGCTGCCCACGGAGCAGGAGCGCCTCGACGCCATCGCCGTCATCACCGCCCGGGGCCTGAACGTGGCGAAGACGGAGCAGTACATCGATCGCCTCGTGGAGACGCGGAAGTGCGCCGCCCGGCCCGCCCGGAGCTTCCTGCTGCGGGACGTCCGGGTCTTCCTCAATACGGTAAACCACAACCTCGACCTCATCCGCAGCGCCGGCATCGACGCCGACTGCGGCCAGGAGGAGACGGAGCACGAGATCGTCCTGACCATCCGCATCCCGAAAAAGGCAGGCTGATCCGCCGCGCCGCCCGAAAGGGCCCGGGACAGACTGATGAAATCTACGCAAAACTTCAAAAAAATTCAATTTATCCCATAAAACGATTGCAATGCGGGAAACCCCTGTGGTATAATGCCGTTGTTCAAAAAATCTACGTTTTGAAACGCAGCCGAAACGTGCCGGAGAAGGACGTTTCCACCATTGAAAGGGGTCAAATCCATGTCTCACAAATACGTCTATCTGTTCTCGGAAGGGAACGCACAGATGCGGAATCTGCTAGGCGGCAAGGGTGCCAACCTGGCGGAGATGACCGGCCTGGGCCTCCCCGTCCCGCAGGGCTTCACCATCACCACGGAAGCCTGCACCAAGTACTATGAGGACGGCCGCCAGATCAACCGCGAGATCCAGGCCGAAATCATGGAGTACATCGCCAAGCTGGAGGACATCACCGGCAAGAAGTTCGGCGACCTCCACAATCCGCTGCTGGTGTCCGTGCGCAGCGGTGCCCGGGCCTCCATGCCCGGCATGATGGACACCATCCTGAACCTGGGCCTCAACGACGAAGTGGTGGAATCCTTCGCCAAGATCACCGGCAACCCCCGTTTTGCCTATGACAGCTATCGCCAGATCGGA
>CALICR010000136.1 GCA_938049125.1 uncultured Clostridia bacterium | reverse complement strand
GGGAGAGGCAAGAGGGGGAGGTTCGCTTCGCTCGGCCGCCTCTCCCGGAGGGAGAGGCAAGAGGTGGGAGGTTCGCTCCGCTCGGCCACCTCTCCCGGAGGGAGAGGCAAGAGGAGGGAGGTTCGCTTCGCTCGGCCGCCTCTCCCGGAGGGAGAGGCAAGGGGGCCCCGCATCATACCCTGATCCGGTAAACATGGCCCGTCACGTCCGAGTACCAGCAGTCCCCCTCCCAGAAGTCGATGAGCTCCGCCTCCTCGCAGCGGCCGCGGGGCCGGAATTCCTCGAAAAACACCTGCCGCCCGGCCTCCGGGTCGATGATGCGGAGGGCCGGAGGATTCTCCGGGTCGCCGGTGAAGCCCTCGACGGAATAAATCAGCCCGCCGTGCAGGCACGCGCCCTGCAAAAAGTGATGGTAGGGGCAGTCGAACTGCCGCAGGATGTCCCCCTCCTCCAGCACGACCTCCGGGACGCCGTACCGCGCCGAGACCTTTCCCGCCCCCGGCTCCGGCAGGCGGAAGGTGAAGTAGCGCGTGGTCCGGTCCGCGTCGCGCATGGTGAAGACGTGGAGCAGGCCCCGCGCCGGGTCCGCGAGGAAGTTGCCGTAGGGCCGGACGTCGTCCCGCCGCGGCGAGGAGTGCCAGAGCGCCGGGTCCTCGGTGAAGCCGACGCGCAGCACCTGGCAGAGCGCCGACGTGAACCCCTCCGCCGTCCGCCGCAGCCGGTAGACGGCGCAGACGCCCTTCCGCCGGTCCGCCTCGGCGCGGTAGGTCGTGTAGACGTTCGTGTAGAGCGGCGGGAACGCCGCCCCGTCCGGCACGCCGAAGGATACGGCGTTGCTGTGGGGGCACAGCAGCTCCCGCCGGTCCAGGGCGAAGCCGCCCACGGGCTTGACCTCCCGCCCCGGGTCCCCGGCCCCGGCCAGCGCGTCCATGCGGTAGACCCGGCACCGTCCCGCCGCATCGAACCGGAACAGCAGCCCGCCGAAGACGGCCCCGTCCTGGCCGCCGCCGATCCTCGCCCTTGCTTCGATCTCCATATGCAGCCTCCTCCCCCGGCCCTGCCGGGGTGTTTTTCCCCATTTTACCACGCACTGCGGCGCAAATTCTCCGCAACTTGCGCCCCGCCGCCGCATCTGCTATACTATATAACATAAAAAAGAGAGGCGGCGCGGCCATGGACTACCCGGAATTTGCGGCAAAATTTCATCTGACGCTGAACGGCCAGCAGGCCCGGGCGGTGCAGAGCGGCGGACGGGCGGTGCTGCTGCTGGCGGTGCCGGGCAGCGGCAAGACGACGACGCTGGTGGCCCGGCTGGGCTACCTGCTCTACTGCTGCGGCGCCGCGCCGGAGCAGCTCCTCACCGTCACCTACACCGTCGCCGCCAGCCGGGACATGAAGGCCCGCTTCCGCGCTCTTTTCGGGGACGAATACGCCGACCGCCTCGACTTCCGGACCATCAACAGCCTCTCCGCCGCCATCATAAGGCGCTGCGCCCGCCTGACGGGCCGGGAGCCCTTCGCCCTCAGCGAACAGAGCGACGCCCTGCTGGCCCGGGCCGCCCAGCGCGTCCGCGGCGACTGGCCCGACGAGGGCGAGCTGCGCGACCTCCGCCAGGCCGTGACCTACCTCAAGAATATGCGCCTTGGCCGTGCGGAGCTTGAGGCCCTGGAGGCGGGCGGCGGCCCCGTCGCCCCGGTCTACGATGCTTATCAGGCCGACCTCCGCGCCCGGCGGGAGATGGACTACGACGACCAGCTGGTCTTCGCCCGGTCCATCCTCCTGCGCTGCCCGGCGCTGCGGGCGGCGCTCCAGGCGCGGTACCGCTTCCTCTGCGTGGACGAGGCCCAGGACAATTCGCGCATCCAGCACGAGCTGCTGCACCTGCTGACCGGCGCGGGGAGCCGCCTCTTCCTCGTCGGCGACGAGGACCAGAGCATCTACGGCTTCCGCGCCGCGGACCCCGAGGCCCTGCTGCGCTTCGAGCGGGACTACCCCGGGGCCGAGGTCCTGCTGCTGGAGAAGAATTACCGCTCCACACCGGAGATCACGTCCCTGGCCGGGCGCTTCATCGCGCGCAACACCCTGCGCCGGGCCAAGACCATGGAGGCCGTGCGCCCCGGCGGCGCGGCGGTGCGGGCCGTGGACCTGCCGGGCCGGGCCGCCCAGTACGACTGGCTCTGCGCCCTCGCCCGGGAGGACCGGGAGACCGCCGTCCTCTTCCGCAACAACGACAGCGCCGTGCCCCTCATCGACCGGCTGGACCGGGACGGCGTCCCCTTCCGCTGCCGCGCCGGGGAGCGGACGTTCTTCGAGAGCCGCACCGTCTCCGGCGTCCGGGACATCCTGACGCTGTCTCTGGACCCCCGGGCCGGCGCCGCCTTCCTGCGGGTCTACTGGAAATTCTCCCTGCCCGTGCGGCGGGAGCACGCCGCCGCGGCGCTGGAGCGCTGCCGCACCGCGCCGGACCTCGGCCTGCTCCGGGCGCTCTATGAGACGGTCCGGGACGCGTCGGCCCCGGGCGACACGCTGCCGCCGCGGCTCCTGGCGCTGGAGCGCACCGTGGCGGGCCTCCGGGACCTGCCGACCCGGGAGGCCCTCGCGCGCATCCGCTGCGAGTCGGGC
>CALICR010000135.1 GCA_938049125.1 uncultured Clostridia bacterium | reverse complement strand
ACCCGGACGCCCTCGGCTCCGCCGCCGTAGACAGCGGTGACATAGGGCCGGGCCAGCAGCACGCCGTCTGCGCCCAGAGCCAGCGCCTTGAAGATATCCGTGCCGCTGCGCAGGCCGCCGTCCACCAGAATGGTCATGCCGGAGCCGCGCAGGGCCTCGACAATCTCTGGCAGCACCTCGGCGGTGCCGGGACACCCGGCAAGGACGCGGCCGCCGTGGTTGGAGACTACGACGCCCGCCGCGCCCGCCTCCATGGCCTTACGTGCGCCCTTGACGGTCATGACGCCCTTGACAAGGAAGGGGACCCCGGCCATGCGGACGATCTCCCGCAGCTCCTCGACGGTCTTGCTCCCGGCGGGGGGATTCAGGCCCTTGAGGAAGGGAAGGCCGGAGGCGTCGATGTCCATGGCCGCAGCAAAGGCACCAGAGGCGCGGACCAGCTCGAATTTTTCCCGGAGCGTGTCGAGGTTCCAGGGCTTGACCGTGGGGATGCCCGTGCCGCCGGCGGCCAGGATGCAGCGGGCGGCGGCCTTCATCACGTCATAGTTGGTGCCGTCCCCGGTAAAGGCGCAGATGCCCGCTTCGGCGCAGGCGGGGACCAGGATGTTGTTGTAGCCCTGGTCATCCAGCGCGTCGCCGTAGTGGAGATAGACCGCGCCGACGGGCCCGGCGAAGAAGGGATAGCGGAAGCGGCGGCCCAGCAGCTCCACCGAAAGGTCGATGGGGCCGCCGGCATAGATAGTGTCCATGTTCAGCCGGATGTCCTGCCAAGCCTGGTAGCTGCGGACGGCGACGTCGCCCTTGGCCCCGGGGCCGGGAATCACGTCGCGGCAGGCCATGCCGTTGCAGACGGGGCAGGCCTTGCATTTGCCGCCCAGCAGGGGCTTGGCGGCGGCGCGGATGTCGTCAAAGGTCATAGGATTGTTCCTCCTTGGAATTACGGCTGGAGCGGCTTTTCCCAGAGGGTGACGTCGGGCCAGCCGGTGGTATCAAAGGCGTCGCGGATGCAGGCGGCGTAGTAGGTGAGCTTCTCGCGCAGGGGCGCGTGCTGCCCGTCGCGGAAGTACCAGTCCCAGCCCGCCATGGCGTTTTCGAGGACCCGGGCGCGGTCCTCCGTGGGGAAGGTCCGGGAGTAGGTGTCCACGAAATAGCTGTCGTAGCCGTCGAGGTAGATGTCCTCGGGCAGGTTATAATAGTCGTAGGTGTAGCTGAAGTCCGGCGGGTTCAGGGCGCTCCAGCCCGCCTCGGAGTAGAGGGCCTCGGGCCGCAGCATGGCGTCGAAGTCCAGCTTGCCGTCGATGATATGGGAGAACTCGTGGTAGAAATTCTCCAGCAGGCCGCTGCCCTGGCCGAGGTCCGCGACCATGACGTGCGTCCAGTCCTGCTGCTCCACGAAGGCGGCGAAGGAGGTGAAGCCGTTGGAATCCTCCGGCGCGCCGGAGTAGATGGTGCCGGTCAGGTTGATGACGATCTCCTGATAGGAGCTGTAGAGCAGCTGGGAGAAGAAGCCGTCGGGGTAGCTCGAGAGCGCGGTCTCCAGGATGGTGAGACCGTCGGAGATGTGCCAGTAGTCGAGGTCCTGGTCGGCGCGGTAGGTGGAGTATTCGGTGGGACACTGGTCCGCGATGCGGACGGTGACGCCGTAGGTCTCCCCGATGGCCGCGGCGCGGTCGTAAAGCTCCTGGGCCACGGCGCTGCCGCCCACCTCGGGCTGAATCTCCGACAGGGGCCGGAGCGAGAGCGCCTCGCCGGTCCCGGTGAGGTCCGGCTCCCAGAAGTAGAGGTGGACCAGACCGTCGTAGCGCGTGGAGGTGAAGAAGTAGCCGCCGTACTGCTCGGACCAGACAAGGCTGCTTTCATATGTATCGTAGTCGTTCGGGAGGCTGCCGGTTGCGAGGAAGCTGCCGTCCGCGCCGTAGAGCGTGAGGACCTTGAAGTTCCCGTCTGCGCTGACGGTGTTCGTCATGAGGCGGGGCGGGCTGGGCAGCAGCTCCGGCGTGCCCTCCTCCATCTCCAGGAATCCGGCGTTCTCCGCCGTGCCGAAGAGGTAGCGGCCGAAGGATGAGGACGAGGAGACGCCCGCGAGCCAGACACCGCCCGAATACTGGGTCGAATAAAAATTCCCGCTGAAGGGCACCGGGAGGACCTCGCCGGAGGTGAGGTCCAGCACGGCATAGCAGGTGCGCTGGGTCGAGATGTCGATGTAGTTCAGGGAGACGGTGCTGCCGCTCAGGGTCCCGGCATAGAGGCCGCTGACGCCCTCGAGCACCGGGGTCTGGGATCCGGAGGCGAGATCGACGGCGACGAGTGCCGTTTCGGCCACGGCGTAGGCCGTGGAGGCGTCGGTGCTGACGTAGGAGGTGCACCAGCTGCTCTCCTCGGGCTGATAGCCGGTGGGCTTGATGTCCTGCTCCAGGCGGACCGAGAGGTCCTCGTTCAGGAGGAACACCCGGCCTAGGCCCCAGTCGCAGACGGCAACGGTGCTGCCGCACACCTGGATGGCGGGGGTGTCCACGTCGGAGAGCGTCGTTTCGGTCAGTGTCTTGCCCGTGTCCTGGTCAATGACGGCGAGGCGGGTGTGGATGGTCAGCACGCCGGAGCCGTCCGGAGCGCTCTCATAGTCGAGGCCCGAGGCCAGCAGCGCTTCGCCGAAGGGATAGAGGTCCTGGTAATTGTTCGCGGTGATGTCGCTGCCCGTCAACTCGTAGAGGGAGGCGCAGCCCTCCACGGGCTGCCGTCCATCCATGAGGCTGGGCTCCGGTTCCGGCTCCGGCTCCTGGGCGGGTTCCGGCTCGGCGGGGACGAAGCTGGGCTTCACCGGCTCCGACGGCTCCGCCGGAGCGGCGCCGCAGCCCGTGAGGAGGCAGAGAAGAAGCAGCAGAGCGAGCAGTCGTTTCATAAGGAAGACCTCCGGCATCAAAAGTGTCACCTTTCACAATAGCGGGTCTCTGTATAGAAATTGTATCATAACCATCCGTTGACAAAGGAAAACGCGGCTTTCCGAGGCGTTTTTGACGTCTGGTTTCGTTATCCTCGTTGCAGGGCTGTCGCCCACCGACGACAATGACGCTGTCCTGCGGTGATTTGGGCCGCTGAAACGCGCGTCTGCCCTTGTCAACGGATGGTACCCTTGATAGAACTATAACACGCTTTGTGAAAAAAAGCTACGGTGAATTCGGGGGAAATGCGGAATAACACTGCCCCGGTTCCAGACCTATGCCCCGGCGGGCAGCCAGCTCCGAGACGGTGCAGAGCGTGTAGCCCCGGGTCTTGAGCGCGTGGATGATCTCCGGCAGAGCCTCGAGGGTGGCGCGGTTCAGATCGTGGAGCAGGATGACGCTGCCGTCCTTTACTTGGGCGAGGACCTTGTGGCTGATCTCCGCCGCCTGCGCGCCGGGCCGCCAGTCCTCCGGGTCCACGGACCAGAGGACGATGGGCAGGCCGTTCCGGGCGGCGGTCTCCGCCACGGCGTCATTGCAGAGGCCGCCGGGCGGGCGCAGCAGCGTCGGGGCGCGGCCTGCGGCGTCCTCGATGGCCTGGGCGGTGTCCGTCAGCTCCGCCTGGAGGGCCTCCGGGGAGAGCTTCGTCATGGCGGTGTGGCTGTCGCCGTGGACGCCCAGCTCGTGGACGGTCCCGGTGAGCAGGGCGGCGGCCTCAGGGTAGTCCCGAAGCCGGTAGCCGCAGAGGAAAAAGGTGGCGGGCACGTTCTCCGCCGCCAAGATATCCAGCAGCGCCCGGGTCTGGGCGCCGGAGGGGCCGTCGTCAAAGGTCAGGGCTGCGGCGGGGCCGCCCGCCGCCCGGACGGGCAGCATCAGCAGCAGGGCCGTGCCCAGCGCCGCGGCGATGCGCCGGAAGGTTTTTGTCATGGATTTCGCTCCTTTCTGCGTCCGGCAGGGCCGGACGCGCTGGGCTTAGGATGCGCGGCGGGGCAATTTTCATGCAGCTCTTGCATTCTCCTGTCGAGGCGGTTACAATACTACTATATAAATAATAATAACGGCGGCCCCGGAGCGGGCTGGGAGGGAACGATGGTAGAAGTTTGCTGCCCCGTGTGCGGGGAAGCTCTGGCGCAGGAGCCGGGGCGGTGGTACTGCGGCCGGGGCCACAGCTTTGACGTGGCGCGGCAGGGCTATGTGAACCTGCTGCCCGTGTCGCAGAAGCATTCCCGCCAGCCCGGCGACACCCGGGAGCAGGTGGCGGCCCGGAAGGCCTTCCTGGACGGCGGGACCTATGCGCCGGTGGCGGAGACGCTCACGCGATTCGCGGCGGCGGAGCGGCCCGGGGCCATGCTCGACATCGGCTGCGGCGAGGGCTATTACCTCACCCAGGTCCAGGCGGCGCTGCCGGAGCTGGAGGCCTGGGGCGTGGACATCTCCAAGGACGCGGTGCGCTACGCCGCGGTGCGGAACAAGCGCGCCCGGTTTTTGACGGCCACGGCGTCCCATCTGCCCTTCGCGGACAGGCAGTTCGACGTCGTCTCGTCGCTGTTCGCCCTGACGCTGCCCGAGGAGTTCCGGCGGGTGCTGCGCCCCGGCGGGGCCTTCATCCAGGTAACGGCGGGGGAGGACCATCTCCTCGCGCTCCGAAGCCTTATCTACGAGACGGTGCGGCGCAAGCAGCCGGAGCCGGACCCGGTGCTGCCGGGCTTCGCGCTGGAGCAGTCGGAGCTGGTGGAGTTTTCCTTTGCGCTGGAAGACAATGCAGCCGTCATGGCGCTGCTGGCCATGACGCCCCACTATCTGCGCATCACGAAGGAGGGTCTCGCCCGCGCCCGGGCGGCGGAGGGACTGCAGGACCGCGCCCAGGCCCGGTTCCGTATTTACAGACGGACGGAGGATGTGCTATAATCCCGTTGGAATCTGAATGCTGGGAGTTAGTATGATTGAACAGTTGGAGCAGGTGGAACGGAAATATGAGGAGCTGCTGGACCGGTCCCAGAGGCCGGATTTTTACGGCGACCCGAAGCAGGCGGCCCGGACGCTGAAGGAGCTGGAGGACCTGCGCCCCATCGTCACGGCCTTCCGGGCCTATGGCCGGGCGGGCGAGGAGATGGAGGAGGCCCGGGAGCTGATGCGCGAGGGCGACCCGGAGCTGAAGGCCCTCTGCCAGGAGGAATTTGCCGCGGCCAAGGCCCGGCGGGAGGCGCTGCTGGAGGAGCTTCGCGTGCTGCTGCTGCCCAAGGACCCCAACGACGACAAGAGCGTCATCATGGAGATCCGCGGCGGCGTCGGCGGCGAGGAGAGCGCCCTCTTTGCCCACAGCCTGTTCCGGATGTACCAGATGTATGCGGACAAGCACCGCTGGCAGCTGGAGCTGCTCAACTATAATGAGACGGAGCTGGGCGGCGTCAAGGAGGCCGACTTCATCCTGAACGGCCGGGGCGCCTGGTCCCGGCTCAAGTTCGAGTCCGGCGTTCACCGGGTCCAGCGGGTGCCGGAGACCGAATCCTCCGGCCGCATCCACACCTCGACGGCCACCGTGGCGGTGCTGCCGGAGATGGAGGAGGTGGACGTGGCCATCCGGCCCGAGGACATCGAGATGCAGGTCTATCGCTCCTCCGGCGCAGGCGGCCAGCACATCAACAAGACGTCCTCCGCCGTCCGGCTTATCCACAAGCCCACGGGCATCGTCGTGGCCTGCCAGGAGGAGCGCAGCCAGGTCCAGAACCGGGAACGCTGCATGCGGATGCTGGCCTCGAAGCTCTACGAGATGGAGCAGGAGCGCGTCACCGCGGAGCACGCCGCCGAGCGGCGGAGCCAGGTCGGAACAGGAATGCGCAACGAGCGCATTCGGACCTACAATTTTCCCCAGGGCCGGGTGACGGATCACCGCATCGGCCTGACGCTCTACAAGATCGATTCCGTCATGGACGGCGACCTCGACGAGCTCATCGACGCGCTCATCACCGCGGACCAAGCGGAGAAGCTGAAACACATGGAGGGGGCGGAACAAGCATGAACACGCGGTATCTGCGGGCAGAGGACCCGGGTACGGCGGCGGCGGCCGCGGCGCTGCTCCGGGCGGGCGAGCTGGTGGCCATCCCGACGGAGACGGTCTACGGCCTCGGCGCGAATGCGCTGGACGAGGCGGCGGTGGCCCGCATCTTCGAGGCCAAGGGCCGGCCCCAGGACAACCCGCTCATCCTGCACATTGCGGAGCCGTCGGAGCTGACGCGCTACTGCCATGACATCCCGGAGAGCGCCTGGCTGCTGGCGGAGCGATTCTGGCCCGGGCCGCTGACCATGGTGCTGCCCGTGCGGGACCTGGTACCGAAGCGCACCACGGCGGGCCTCGACACCGTGGCCGTCCGCTGCCCGGAGACGGCGGTGACCCGGGAGATCATCCGCCTGGCGGGTGTGCCCGTGGCGGCCCCGTCGGCCAACCTCTCGGGTAAGCCCTCCACGACCACGGCCCAGCACGTGCTCCACGACTACGGCACCGAGGGGAAGATCGCCGCCGTGGTGGACGGCGGGCCCTGCCGGGTCGGCGTGGAGTCCACGATCATCGACCTGCATGAGGACCGGCCCCGGCTCCTGCGGCCCGGCGGCATCACGCCGGAGCAGCTCCGGGCGGCGCTGGGCGACCTGGTGGTGGACCCGGCGGTGACGGCGCAGATCGCGCCGGGCGCAGTGGTCCGCGCGCCGGGCATGAAGTACCGCCACTATGCGCCCCGGGGCAGCGTCGTCATCCTGCGCGGCAGCGCCGAGGCGGCGGCGGCCTACGTCCGTGCCCACCCCGCGGAGAACATGGCCGTGCTCTGCTACGAGGAGGAGCTGCCGCTCTACGCGGGGCTTCGGGCCGAGGCCTACGGGCGGCGGGATGACCTCGACTCCCTGGCCCACGGCCTCTTTGCGGCTTTGCGGGACATGGACGACGCGGGCTACGACCTCATCTATGCCCGCTGCCCCGAGGCGGGCGGCGTGGGCTACGCGGTCCAGAACCGGCTGAAGAAGGCCGCGGCCTTCCACATCGTGGAGGTGTAGACCATGGTCATCGGACTGACCGGCGGCTCCGGCAGCGGCAAGACCACGGCCCTGGAGGTCCTGCGGGCGCTGGGGGCCGTCTGCTTCGACGCCGACGCCGTCTACCACGGGCTGCTCCGCACGGACCGGGCGCTGCTCACCGCCATTGAGGCGGCCTTCCCCGGCACGGTGACGGAGGGGACCCTGGACCGGAAGGCCCTGGGGCGGCGCGTCTTCGGCGACGCGGCGGCGCTCCGGCGGCTCACGGACCTGACCCAGCCGCGGGTGGCGGAGGCCATCCGGGCCCAGCTCCGGCCCGGGGCATTGGCGGTCATCGACGCCATCGGCCTGCTGGAGAGCGGGCTTGCCCGGCTCTGTGACTGCACCGTGGCCGTCACGGCCCCGGCGGAGGCCCGGGTCGCGCGGCTCATGGCCCGGGAGGGCATCTCTGCGGACTACGCCCGGGCGCGCATCGCCGCCCAGCGCAGCGATGCGGAATTTGCCGCAGAATGTGATTATACCCTGCACAACGACGGAGATCTCCTCGAATTCCGTCGAACGTGCGAAAAATTCTTTGAGAAAATCATCAAAAAAGGAGAAAGAAACATGGAAAATCTGATGTATGCTCCGAAGAACGGCTTTGACCGTCTGACGGAGACCGACCGCGCCGAGATGGAGGCCTACTGCCGCCGCTACATGGACTTCATGGACAGGGCCAAGACCGAGCGCGAGGCCGCCGTGGAGACCATCCGCATCGCCGAGGAACACGGCTTCAAGGAATTCAAGGCCGGTATGGCCCTGAAGGCCGGCGACCGCGTCTATGCCAACAACCGCGGCAAGTCCGTCATCTTTGCCGTCATCGGCAAGGAGCCGCTGTCCGAAGGCTGCCACATCACCGCCGCCCACGCCGACTCCCCGCGCCTCGACCTCAAGCCCAGCCCCCTGACCGAGGACAGTGAGCTGGCCTATCTCAAGACCCACTACTATGGCGGCATCAAGAAGTACCAGTGGACCACCGTGCCCCTGGCCATCCACGGCGTTGTGACCACCGAGGACGGCACCGTACATAGGGTCACCATCGGCGAGGACGAGAACGATCCCATCTTCTGCGTCACCGACCTGCTGGTCCACCTCTCCGCTGATCAGATGAAGAAGACCCTAGCTGATGGCGTCACCGGCGAAAATCTCCGGATCATCGTCGGCTCCGAGCCCCTGTCCGGCGAGGGGACCGACCGCGTGAAGAAGCACGTCATGACGCTGCTCCATGAGAAGTACGGTATTGTGGAGGAGGACTTGCTCTCCGCCGAGCTGACCATGGTCCCCGCGGGCAAGAGCCGCGAAGTAGGCCTGGACCGTAGCCTCATTGCCGCCTACGGCCATGACGACCGCGTCTGCGCCTACGCTGAGTTTGAGCCGCTGCTGGACCTCGAGACCCCGACCTACACCGCCGTCTGCATCCTGGCGGACAAGGAGGAAATCGGCTCCGTCGGCGTCTCCGGCATGCAGAGCCAGTACTTTGAATACTTCCTCGAGGACCTCTGCGACATCCAGGGCGTCAAGCTGCGCCACTGCCTGGCGGCTTCCACCTGCCTCTCCGCCGACGTGTCCAACGCCTACGATCCGCTCTACGCCGAGACCTGTGACAAGCAGAACAACAGTCAGCTAAACTATGGCATTACCCTTTGCAAGTACACCGGCGCCCGGGGCAAGGGCGGCGCGTCCGACGCGTCCTCCGAGCTGTTCAACGAGATTCGCTCCCTCTTCAACCGGGAGGGCGTTATCTGGCAGACCGGCGAGCTGGGCAAGGTGGACCAGGGCGGCGGCGGCACCGTCGCGTGCTACATGGCCAACCGAAACATCGACACCCTGGACGCCGGCGTTCCGGTGCTGTCCATGCACGCGCCCATGGAGCTGGTCTCCAAGCTCGACACCTACATGACGAGAAAGGCCATGCAGGTCTTCTACCTCGCGAAGTAAAATCCAGTACGCTGCGGCGCACCGGAACGGCCCCCGCCGCATAGACTGCGGCGGGGGTGCTTTTTATGCGAACGGAGTACATTGGAAGATCGGTCTGGGGGCGGCCGCTGCTTTGCTGCTGCGGCGGGACCGGGCGGCGGCGGGCACTGTTCTGCGCGGCGTTCCACGGCAGCGAGTGGATCACCGGGCTGGTGCTCCAGCAGTTTCTTGTCCGGTGGCAGGAGCGCCCGGACTGGCAGCGGGCGGCGCAGCTCTGGGCCGTACCCTGGGTAAATCCGGACGGCGCGGCGCTCTCCATGGGCCGTGTGCCGCCCTGGTCGCTCCAGTACGCAGCGGCGCTGCGCATCGGCGGCACGTCGCCGGGCTTCCCGCAGACCTGGAAGGCCAACGGGCGCGGCGTGGACCTGAACCTCAACTATCCGGCGGACTGGTGCGGGGCCGTGCGCGTCAAGGGCGTCCGCGGCCCGGCGGCCCGGGACTATCCGGGGCCCTGCCCGCTGTCGGAGCCGGAGAGCCGGGCCATGGCCCGGCTGGCGGAGCGGGTGCGGCCAGACGTTCTGGTGACGCTCCACGCCCAGGGGGAGGAGATCTACTGGCAGTACGGCGGCATCGAGCCGCCCGGGGCGGCGGCGCTGGGCGAGGCCATGGCCCGGGCCTCGGGCTACCGGCTGGCGGAGGTGCCGCCGGAATCCTCCCGGGCGGGCTATAAGGACTGGTTCCTGGAGAGGCTCTGCCGCCCGGGCTACACGGTGGAATGCGGCCTCGGGGAGAACCCGCTGCCGCTCTCGCAGCTTGCGGGCATCACGGCCCGGGTGATCCCGCTGCTTGAAACGGCGCTGCTGGGAGAATGCCGCTTGTAAGTTGGGACGGGAGATGCTATGATAGACTCCGGAAACGGGGTGTGTCCATGGCGAGACTGCGAAAATCGAGGCTTTCTCACGTCCAGATCATTGCACTGGGCTATTTTATCATGATCCTCTGCGGCACGGCGCTGCTGATGCTGCCGCTGTCCGCGGCGGACGGCCGCCCGGCGGGCTTCCGCGACGCGCTGTTCACGGCCACGTCGGCCTCCTGCGTCACGGGCCTCGTGCTGCGGGACACGGCCACGGGCTGGTCGCCCTTCGGGCAGGCGGTGCTCCTGCTGCTGATCCAGGTGGGCGGCCTCGGCTTTATGACCATTGCCACCATGTTCTTCCTGATCCTGCGGCGAAAAATGGGCCTCCGGAAACGGGAGATTATGGTGGAGAGCATCAACACCACGAAGGTCGGCGGCATCATGCGGCTGACGAAGCTCATCCTGCTGGGGACCTTCTCCATGGAACTGCTGGGCGCGGCGCTGCTGGCGCTGCGGTTCGTGCCGCGCTATGGGGTGGGGAAGGGGCTGTGGTTCAGCCTGTTCCACGCGGTCTCCGCCTTCTGCAATGCGGGCTTCGACCTCATGGGCGGCGAGGGCGGCGCCTTCTGCTCCCTCGTGCCGCTGCGGGACGACGTGCTGGTGAATGGGACCGTCATGGCCCTCATCACTGCGGGCGGCCTCGGCTTCCTGGTCTGGGAGGACCTGTGGAGAAACGGGCTGCACTGGAAGCGCTGGAAGCTCCACACGAAGCTGGTGCTCGTGACGTCGGCGATGCTGACCTTCGGCGGCGCGGCGCTCATTCTGATCCTGGAGCGCGGGGCAACCGGCGCGGACCTCACGCCGGGCCAGCGGGTGCTGACGGCACTCTTTGCCTCGGTCTCCGCCCGAACTGCGGGCTTCAACACTGTGGATCTGGCGGCCCAGAGCGACGCATCGAAGCTCGTCACCATCCTGCTGATGCTCGTGGGCGGCTCGCCCGGCTCCACTGCCGGTGGCGTCAAGACCACGACGATGGCGGCCATCGTGCTTTTCTCCACCGCCAGCTTCCGGGGCGACCCGGCCCCGACGGTTTTCGGCCGCCGCCTCACGGAGGAGACCCGGAAGAAGGCAGGCAACGTCCTCTTCTTCAACGCGAGCCTGGCCATCTTTGCGGCGTTGGTGCTCTGCGGGCGGCAGGGGCTTGGGCTGGTGGACGTGCTCTTTGAGGTCTTCTCGGCCATCGGCACTGTGGGTATGTCCACGGGCCTGACGCGAAGCCTTACGGGCGTTTCCGTCTACCTTGTGGCGCTTTTGATGTATCTGGGCCGGGTCGGCAGCGTATCCTTTGCCGTGGCCCTGCTGGAAAAGAAGGCAAAGCCGCCGGTGCGCTGCCCGGCGGAGGAACTGATCGTTGGTTAGGAGCGTGGAACGATGAAATCTTTTCTGATTATCGGCATGGGGACCTTTGGGCACCATCTCTGCCGGGAGCTGGCCAAGCAGAAGTGCGAGATCATGGCCGTGGACGCCCGGCAGGAGCTGCTGGAGGACGTGCTGTCCCTGGTGGTCAGCGCCCGCATCGCCGACTGCACGAACGAGGAGGCCCTGCGCTCCTTCGACATCCCGAGCTTTGACGCCTGCTTTGTCTGCATCGGCGGCAATTTCCAGAACAGTCTGGAGATCACGAGTCTGCTCAAGGAGCTGGGCGCGCGGAAGGTGTTCAGCAAGGCGGACGAGGACATCCAGGCCAAGTTCCTGCGCCGCATCGGCGCGGACGAGGTCATCTACCCGGAGCAGGACGCCGCGGCGGGCATTGCCGTCAGTGAGAGCTCCGACAGTATTTTCGACTGCATCCCCCTGTCCGGCGAGTACGCCATCTTCGAGATTACGCCGAAGCGCGAGTGGATTGGCAGGACCCTGCGGGACGTGGACGTCCGGCAGGGCTTTGGCCTGAATGTACTGGCAGCGAAAAAGGACGGAGTGCTGGACACCATGCCAGGGCCGGACTATGTGTTTCGTACCGAGGAGCATCTAATCGTCATGGGCCGCCGGGACGATATCTGGCGCGCCGTGGACCGCTGAGCGGGAGAGGCGCGCATGAAAAAGAGAACCATAGACTGGAAAGACATCCTCCTCATCACCCTAGGCACGGCCATTGCGGCGGCAGCGGTGCATTTCTTCCTGGTGCCGAGCAACCTGACCGTGGGCAGCATTGCAGCTCTGGCCCTGGTGGTGAGCAAGGTGGTGCCGCTGCCCATCTCGGTGCTGACGCTGATCTTCAATCTGATTCTGCTTCTGGTGGGCTTCCTGATCATTGGGCCGGACTTCGGCGCAAAGTCTGTGTACGGCATGGTGCTGCTGTCGGTTTTCCTTCGGCTGCTCGAGCTGCTGTTCCCGGACTTTCAGTCACTGACCCAGGACCCGCTGCTGGACATGATCTGTTATGTGCTGCTGGTGAGCGTAGGCCTTGCCATCCTCTTTGTACACAATTCTTCATCCGGCGGACTGGACGTTGTGGCGAAACTGCTGAACCGCTTTCTGCGAATGGACATGGGAAAGGCCATGTCCGTGAGCGGTATGTGCGTGGCGCTGAGCGCGGCGTTTTTCTTCGACGCGAAGACCGTGGTGCTCAGCGTGATCGGCACGTATTTCAACGGCATCGTAGTGGATAACTTCTGCTTCGGCATGAATGCAAAGAAGCGCGTCTGCATCATCTCGGAGAAGTTCGAGGAGATCAAGGACTACGTGCTCTACGAGCTGCACAGCGGCGCGACGGTCTATCAAGCCGTGGGCGCGTTTGATAACTGCCCGCGGAAAGAGCTCATCGTCATTGTGGATAAGAGTGAATTCTCCCGTCTGCGGACCTATCTTGAAAAAAAGGACCCTGAGGCGTTCGTAACGGTCTACACGGTCAGCGAGGTGAACTGCCGCCCAAAGCAGCGGCTGGAAGCCGAAATAAAGCCGGTTGGCAAATAACAAGAAGCCGGATGCTGCTGCATCCGGCTTCTTGGCGTATTTAAGAGGTGGAGAGCGCCGTCGTGGCATTGGCATAGGCGAGGCAACCCTCTTCATAATAGTAGTCCGCGTAGTCACTGCTCCCGTCGTTATCGTGAGGCGCACCGTCGTCCTCAATCCAGCGCAATAGCGTCCGGCCGTCAAAATAGAGCCGCAGCTCGCGCCAGCCGTCATAGCCCTCCCGCTCGACGAAGACGAAGAAGGGCGCGCCGCCGTCGCCGCTGAAATGGTAGTGCTCCGTCCAGGACTTCGGCGTGACGGCGTCGGGGTCCTCCATGTGATAGGAGGCCACGCTGACGATCCCGCCGTTCCGAAGATAGACGGTGGCCGCGTCGCCGAAGGGCCGGGCCTCCAGGTTCACGTCGAAGACGATGCTCTGGTACTGCGCCCGGATAGCCTCGATCTTGGCGTCGAGGTCATCGGAGGCGGCCTCCCGGGGCGGCTCCGTCACCGCCGGCTGGCGGCGGCGTGGTGATGGAACCGATCGGCGGAGAGATCCGCAATGATCTGCCGGGGGTCGTGATCCCGGGGTGGGGTGCGATGGTGCTGCCGGCAGGAAAAACGGAGGCGGAAACGTCGCTTTATAACCCGGAGAAAAACGAGGGCTATTATGACCTGAGCTTCACGCTCACGCTGGATGAGACGGGCGAGGAGCTGTTTGCCACCGGGAAGGTCGCGCCGGGCTATCAGTGCAGCAAGGTGACGCTGAACCGCGCGCTGGAAGCGGGCGAGTACGAGGCAACGCTTCTTGTGCAGCCGTATCTGCAAAGCGATCCGGATACACAGCTCAACCGCGCAAACGTGAGCCTGAAGCTGATCGTCAAATAAGCAAACACAATAAGGAGGAAACATTAACATGAAAAAACAGTATCGTTCCTGTTGGCATTGATTATGGTCTGCTGCATGGCAGTGCCCGCCTTTGCAGCTGAAAAAGAGACGCTTGTTACCCTCACGGTTGACGAATCGCTGGAGAGCTATGAGGTCACGATCCCGCCGACGATCACGCTGGATGCGGCGGCATTTGCGCGGCACGGCGAGGGCAAAACAGCCTTGAACGTGACGATCAACAAGCTGTCGGCTGTTTGGAGCACAAGATTTAATATTTATGTCGCATCAAAGAACGGATTTAATCTGGTCAACACCGAAGATCCTTCTAAGGTAATCCCGTATGTATGTTGCTGTGCAAACGACGTGAATATTGAAAGCCATGATAGTGCCGGCAAAGTATACACTTACTACAATAATGATAGCATTTCATACATATTGAACCAAGGACTGCCTTATAATACAACTGGTCCCGATGACAGGCTTATGTATGGTTATCTCTATAGAGACGGCAGCGATGCATATCCCGGCAGCGGCACTTATACTGACACGCTGACATTCACCTTTGCATTCGAAAATGAATAAAGCGCAATTGACGATCGTCAGAGAAAAGAAATGACCCTGAAAAAGGAGCGGGACACGTGTCCCGCTCCTTTTTGCAAAAAAAGAGGGGAAGCGGATTTTACTCCGCTTCCCCTTAAAAAGGTTTTTCCGTTATTCTGCGGGGGAAAATGCGTCTTTACCAAGACCGCAGGTGGGGCAGACCCAATCCTCCGGCACATCCTCCCATGCCGTGCCGGGTGCAACGCCGTTATCGGGATCGCCCAGCGCGGGATCGTAGACATACCCGCAGACACATTCGTATTTCATGGGGAGTTCCTCCTGATGCTCGAAGATTACTTGAAGTAGCGCTCCAGCAGACCCTTCTCGTCCTCGCAAGCTTCATATCCTTCGCTTCGGCACAAGCGCCAAAGCTCACTCATTCCGCTGCTCGTCCTCTCCAAATCAAACCCGCTTCGCTGGGCTTTGATTTGGCTGCGGCTTACTTGAAATATCTTTCAAGCAAGCCTTTCAATGCCTTGCCGTGACGGGCTTCGTCCTTCGCCATTTCATGCACCGTGTCGTGGATGGCGTCAAGACCGTTCTTCTTTGCGCACAGCGCCAGATCGAACTTGCCCTGCGTTGCGCCGAACTCGCAGTCCACGCGCCATGCAAGGTTCTTCTTGGTGGAAGCGGTCATGTTGGGCTCCAGCGTGCCGCCGAGGATCTCGGCGAACTTCGCAGCGTGCTCCGCCTCCTCGTAGGCAGCCTTTTCCCAGTAGAGGCCGATCTCGGGATAGCCCTCGCGATGGGCGATGCGCGCCATGCAGAGATACATGCCGACCTCGCTGCACTCGCCGTTGAAGTTGGCCTTCAGCTGCTCGAGGATATAAGCCTTGTCCTTGGCGCTGATGTCGGGATTCTTTTCGACGGTCGTCTCATAGATGCCGAATTCATGTTCCGCAGCCAGCTTGGCGTCGTCGGTCAACTCCTTGAACTTGGAGCCGTCCACGCCGCAGGTGGGGCACTTGAAGCCTTCGGGAATGGAATCGCCTTCATAGACATAACCGCAAACGGGACATACGAACTTCTTCATGATTGTTACCTCCAGATGTTTATTTATTTTCTTGTTTGGCTTCGGTTTTTTGCTTGCATGTATCACACAGGCCGAGGAACAGAAGGTTCCAGCTTGTGACAGTGCCGCCGGTGATCTCGGCAGCCTGCTGACAGAGGGTTTCGGGCAGATCCAGCTCCTCCACGTCCAGCACGCGGCTGCAGCGCTGGCAGGCCAGATGGCAGTGGGGATCGACGCGGCGGTCGAAGCGCTCAAGGCCGTGGACCACGCCCAGGGAGAGGATCGTACCCTCCTCCTTGAACATGGCGAGGTTGCGGTAGACGGTGCCGAGGCTCAGGTCCGGGATCTCGGGTTTCAGCCGGCTGAAGACCCACTCCGCCGTCGGATGGCAGTCGGTGCTCCGCACGCAGCGGAGGATCGCGTCCCGTTTTCGGCTGTGTTTTCTGACCTGTTCCATGGTAAACTCCGTAATGAGAATTGTTATTGTTTTCTGGCTCTAAGATATCATGGCCCCGCCCGTTTGTCAAGGGCCGGAAAAATATTTTTTTCTCCTGGCCTGAATGCAGGAAAATCTGGTTAGAATTGGAATTGACGGTTGAATTTTCCCCACGACTTCGGTATACTAAAAACAAGTATGCATTGTTTTCAGTCAGGCGGGAGGCGAGGACGTTGGGACAGATCATCGCGGTCGTTTCCGGAAAGGGCGGAACGGGGAAGACCTCGCTCTGCGCGGGCATTGCGTCCTGCCTGGCGGCGGAGGGTGTGCGGGTGCTGTGCATCGACGCGGACCTCGGGCTGCGGAACCTGGACATCTCCCTCGGCCTGACGGACCTGGCGGCGCTGCCCTTTACGGCGCTGCTCGGCGGCGGGGGACCGGCGCCGGAAATCCCGGAGCATCCGGACCTCCCGGGCCTTTACCTTCTGACCGCGCCGCTGACGGAGCGGCCGGAGCACATCGACCTCGGTGCCTACGGCGCGTTTTTGGAGGCCCAGCGGCAGCGCTTTGATTACTGCCTCATCGATGCCCCGGCGGGCATCGGCGCGGGCTTCCGCCTGGCCTGCGCCGGAGCGGACCGTGTCATCGTGGTGGCGGGCAGCGACCCGGCCTCCCTGCGGGACGCGGCCTCGGCGGCATCGCAGCTCGCGGACCGGCCCCGGGGCAGCGTCAAGCTGGTGGTGAACCGGGTGGTGCCGAAGCTGGCGGCCCGGATGCACATCACGGTGGACGAGCTCATGGACGGCGTGGGCCTGCCGCTGCTGGGTCTGGTGCCGGAGGACCCGTCGGTGATGCTGGCGGCGGCGGCAGGTGTGCCGCTGATCCTCTACAGCGGAAAGAAGGCCTCGCGGGCCTGCCTGAACATTGCGCGGCGCATCCGCGGCCAGGCAGTGCCGCTGCTGAAATTGACATGACGTTTCAGAAATGGAGTGAATGACATGAACATCACACTGATGGCCCACGACAAGAAGAAAGAGCTGATGGTGCAGTTCTGCACTGCCTACAAGAGCGTGCTGATGCGGCATAACCTCTATGCGACCGCGACCACGGGGCGGCTCGTGGCCGACGCCACGGGGCTGCCGATCACCCTGTTCCTGGCCCACAGCCAGGGCGGCCATCAGCAGGTGGATGCCCGCATCTCCTACAATGAGATCGACCTGGTCCTGATGTTCACGGACCCCAACAACATCGATCCCTGGGAGGATCAGCAGCTCATGCACACCATCCACCTCTGCGATACCCACAACGTCCCCATTGCGACGAACCTCGCCTCGGCGGAGATGCTGATCCTGGGTCTCCAGCGCGGCGACCTCGACTGGCGCGAGATGATCCGTCCGAAGCGGACCCTCAGCAAGACCTGAGCAACTGAACAGGCTGTGATGCGGAAGCAGTAGCGGCCGTCCCGCGTACAGAGAAGGGGCCTTTGGCTGAAAGCCCCCCGCAGGGACCGCCGGGAAGGACATCCGCGGAGTCGGCGTATAAGGCGGGAGCCGAAAGCGCGGGGCTTCTCCCCCTCAGTGAGAACAAAGGGCGTCCCCTACGGGCGCTGAATTTGGGTGGCACCACGGAGCAGACCTGCTTTCGTCCCAAGCTGACGGGATCAAAGCAGGTTTTTTCTTACGCTCCGCACGATTTCGTATATAAAGAAGAAAGGAACGTTCTCTATGGCAGCATTGAAACCCCGGACGCTCTCCGGCTTTATGGAGCTGCTCCCCGCGCCGCAGGTGCAGATGGAGCGCATGATGGAGATCCTCCGCAAGACCTACTCGCTCTACGGCTTCACGCCGCTGGACACGCCCATCATCGAGTCCAGCGAGGTGCTGCTCGCCAAGGGCGGCGGCGAGACGGAGAAGCAGATCTACCGTTTCCAGAAGGGCGATTCGGATCTGAGCCTCCGCTTTGACCTCACCGTGCCCCTCGCCAAGTATGTGGCGATCCACTACGGGGAGCTGAGCTTCCCCTTCCGCCGCTACCAGATCGGCAAGGTCTACCGCGGCGAGCGCGCCCAGCGCGGGCGCTTCCGCGAGTTCTATCAGGCGGACATCGACATCATCGGCGACGGCAAGCTCGACATTCTGAACGAGGCGGAGATCCCGTCCATCATCTATCAGACCTTCTCCCGGTTCGGACTGAAAAAATTCCAGATCCGCGTCAACAACCGGAAGATCCTGAACGGCTTTTATGCCATGCAGGGCCTGAGCGAGCGCTCCGGCGACATCATGCGCACGGTGGACAAGCTCGACAAGATCGGCGCGGAAAAGGTCGCCGCACTGCTGACGGAGGAGTGCGGTCTGACGGCAGAGCAGGCGGACGAGATTCTGAAATTCATTGCCATCACCGGCTCCAACGCCGAGGTGCTCTTGGCACTGGAGGGCTACCGCGGCCGCAACGAGACCTTCGACACGGGTCTCGACGAGCTGGGCACCGTCGTGCGCAGCCTCGGCGCCTTCGGCGTACCGGAGGCGAACTTTGCCGTCGACCTCACCATCGCCCGCGGACTGGATTACTACACCGGCACCGTCTACGAGACGGTCATGCTCGAGCATCCGGAGATCGGCTCCATCTGCTCCGGCGGACGGTATGACAATCTTGCGGAATATTACATCGACAAGCAGCTCCCGGGCGTCGGCATTTCCATCGGCCTCACCCGCCTGTTCTATGTACTGGGCGAGCAGGGAATGCTGAATCCCGCGCTCTCCACCGCCCCGGCGGACGCGCTGGTGCTGCCGATGACCGACGATCCCGCCGCCGCCATCGCGCTGGCGACCCGGCTGCGCAGCAGCGGCATCCGCACGCAGATCTATACCGAGAAGAAGAAATTCAAGGCGAAGATGACCTACGCCGACAAGCTGGGCATCCCCTACGTCGTATTCCTCGGCGAGGACGAGATCGCCGCAGGCAAGTGCTCCGTCAAGTGCCTGAAAACCGGCGAGCAGGTCACGGTCACGGCGGAGGAAGCCGCCGACCTGATCGCCAAGGGCATCGAGACGGACGGCACCGTCATTATAGAAGCATAAGCGGGAGGACAGATCTATGAAGCGAATGCTGCTCGGCATTTACCTCATGGCGGCGGCGATTTTCGTGCTGCTGCTCGGCGTCCACGGGATTTTGCCCGTCGGCGTAGGCTGGGGCGCATTCCTGCTTGCCCTGCTCTCTGTGCTCTGCGTGCTGGGCGCGTACTCCGGCACGGAACATAACCAGAAAGACAATCCGGAAAAAGGAGAATGACATACTATGATGCAGAACAGAACTCATACCTGCGGCGAGCTCCGGCTGGAGCATGTCGGTCAGCACGTCAAGCTGTCCGGCTTCCTGGAGAACGTCCGCACCGTCGGCAGCAACTTTGCCTTCGTCGTCCTGCGCGATTTTTACGGCACCACGCAGGTCGTCATTGAGACGGAGGAGATGATGGCGGTCATCAAGGACCTCAACAAGGAATCCACTATCTCCGTCGAGGGCACCGTGCGCGAGCGCGCCAGCAAGAATCCGAAGCTCCCCACCGGCGATATCGAGGTCGTGCCGGAGAAGATCGAGGTGCTGGGCCGCTGCCGCTACAACTCCCTGCCCTTCGAGATCAACCGCAGCCGCGAGGCGGATGAGACGGCGCGCCTGAAGTACCGCTACCTCGACCTCCGCAACCCGGCAGTCAAAAGCAACATCATCCTGCGCTGCAACGTCGTTGCCGCCCTGCGCAAGGCAATGACGGAGCACGGCTTCCTCGAGATCACCACGCCGATCCTGACCGCCTCCTCCCCGGAGGGCGCGCGCGACTATCTGGTGCCTGCCCGGAAGCATCCCGGCAAGTTCTATGCCCTGCCGCAGGCGCCGCAGCAGTTCAAGCAGCTGCTC